>NZ_JBQSYR010000010.1:0-130288 GCF_052379505.1 Glutamicibacter sp. 363
GGATTTCACTGCCGTAGTAAACGTAGCCAAGAGCGATACCTCCCGCTGGAATGCTCGAAGGATTGAATCCTTGACTGCTTCCAGAACCGATAATCTTACCTGTTTTGTCCTTCGCGACGCCAGTTGCTTCTACAGACGTAATGGTGTCGCTGGTGTTGTTGCGAACTGCAATAACTATCGTCGTATTTCCGTATTTTGGTTTCACTGGACCGGTCGCAACTACGTCAACTTTGTCAGCCGTTCCGGATCCAAATTTCGGCTTGGCCGTGCCAGCCAGCCAGCCTGCTTTAATTGCGTCGTTCGTTGTCCCAGGCGTGACGGGAGCCACTGGTTCAGATTCTGCTACGACTTCATTTGTCGAATTACTCCCTCCGCCAGTCTGAGCTGAACCCTGTGAAGCGCAACCGCCCAATGTGATTGCTAGCGCAATTCCGACCGTGAAAACAAATGGCTTTTTCATTCTTCCCCTAAAAGATTCAGTATCGATCATTATTAGACCATGGATATGAGTTTCTTTCATAAAACAAGCTACCTACAGAAGTCGCATAAATGAGATGTTTCGATTTTTGGAGCGATGGCTAATGGAAAAGTAGGACTTCAGTGTCCACTCCGAATAAGTGCGATACCTATATTGTTCCTAGATCGCTGAAGCGTTCGTCCAGAGGGTGCTGGATGACAATATGACCTGTACCTTACGGTTGCCTCCCAAATCGTCTTGTCAGACGGTGAGACTTGACCAGAATTCAAGGACCATCAGAACACCGACGGGGAGCGCGTGGGATATGTGGGCCACATGTTCGTGTTTCGGCCGGGTATTGAAGGGCGCCGCTTCCTCGAAATCCACCACGCTAGCCACAGAGCTGGTGGGGTCCTCCATATCCAAGTGTGGGCCGTTGTGTTGATGGGCCCTGAGCCTGGCAATGTGTTGGATATTGTGGATGGGCTCTGCGGTGCTGCGCCCATGAGATCCATTCAAAGTTTGGACGGGTCGTCGAAGCATGCTGCGGACAACGGAAATTGTTGACCTTCGGTTTGGAGAACCAGTCGATGAGGCAGAATGAATGCCTCTTATTCATCCTTGAACCGACCTGATTCTAAGGGTGATTTACGCGATCAAGGAGCACGTGTGAGTTATTCAGAATCAGAGGTTTCCATAAGTTTCAATTCCGGCGGCTCTGGCTAGCGGCGTTGGTAAAATTCGAAATTCACTGATCCAGAATCGATGCCCTACCGGAATGGGGTGGTGATCGCCCTCATTGAGGCAGTGAAATTGAAGGCACGAATGACTAGTGCAACTCGTGTCGATGGGCTCCACCGACACGAGTTCTCAGGTCGTTTTTGTAGGACTAATTTGTCTTTTTCCGAAGATTCGGAAAATCGATATCCCGGTACTCGAAACCTGGGCCGGAACCGGTGCGGTGCCGGTCCTCCTCGGCCCGGCGCAGCTCGACCCGGCGGATCTTGCCCGAGATCGTCTTGGGCAGGTCGGCGAATTCAATCCGGCGGATGCGCTTATAGGCCGCCAGATGCTCGCGGCAGAAGCCCAGAATGCTCTCCGCCAGTTCCGCGGAGGGCTCATAGCCCGCCGCCGGGACGATATACGCCTTGGGCACCGTCAAGCGCAGGTCATCGGGCGCCGGAACCACCGCCGCCTCGCCGACGCCGGGGTGCTCGATCAGCACCGATTCCAGCTCGAAGGGGCTGAGCTTGTAGTCACTGGACTTGAACACGTCATCGGCGCGGCCCACATAGGTGAGCACCCCGTGTTCATCGCGTTCGGCGATGTCTCCGGTGTGGTAAACCCCGTCCCGGAACACCTCGGCGGTCTTCGCCGCGTCCTCGAAATAACCCTTCATCAGCCCCAGGGGCCGCGGCGCGGTCACCAGGCAGATCTCGCCGAGATCGCCTTCCGTGCCGGTAGCCGGATCGCGGAGCACCACCTCGTATCCGGGCATCGGACGGCCCATAGCGCCGATGGTGATGCGCTCTCCGGGCGGGTTGGCGATCTGCACGGTGGTCTCGGTTTGCCCGAAGCCGTCGCGGATCACCTGCCCCCAGGCGCGCTGCACCTGATCGATGACCTCGGCGTTCAGCGGTTCCCCGGCGGAGACCAGCTTGGTCGGGGGAGTGTGAAGCAGCGACAGGTCCGCCTGGATCAGCAGCCGCCACACCGTGGGCGGCGCGCAGAAGCTGGTGACCTGCTCCTTGGCCATCTGGCCCATCAGCGCCGCGGCGTCGAATCGTTCATAGTTGTAGATGAAGACCGTGGCCTCGGCGATCCACGGGGTGAACAGGTTTGACCAGGCGTGTTTTGCCCAGCCCGGGGAGGCCACATTCAGATGCACATCTCCTGGCTCCAAGCCGATCCAGAACATCGTGCTCAGGTGCCCCACCGGGTAGGAGGTGTGGCTGTGCTCCACGAGTTTTGCCTTGGAGGTCGTTCCCGAGGTGAAGTAGCGCAGCAGGGTCTCATCGGCTCGGGTCGGCTCGCTCAATTCGAACTCGGCCTTGGCGGTGAGCGAGTCCTCGTAGCTGAGAATCCCGCCGGCCGGTGCGCCGCCGATCTGGATCAGCCGGTAGTCTCCGCGCACCGTCTCGAACTTGTGCATTTCCGATTCATTGGTGATCATCCAGGACACGTGGCCGCGTTCGATCCGGTCTTCGAGGTCTGCCGGGGTCAGCTGGGTGGTGCAGGGGACGAGCACCGCTCCGAGCTTGATGCCGGCCAGCATCGTTTCCCACAGCTCAACCTGGTTGCCGAGCATCACGGCGATCGAGTCCGAGCGCTGCACGCCCTGGTCGCTGAGCCAGCGCGCGAGCTGGGTGGAGCGATCCGAGAGCTGCCGCCAGCTGCGCCGGGTCGAGCTGCCGTCGAGTTCGGTGATGATCAGCGCCGGCTCCTCGCCTCGCTGCGGATCCGCGGCGAGGTGGTCGAACCAGTCGGTGCCGAAATTGAAGTGGGTGAACTCGGGCCAGCTGAAGGATTCCCTGGCCTTCGAGTAATCCTTGCGGAGCTCCAAGAGCTGGTTGCGGGCGGCGCGGAATTCCTCGCTGACGTTCATAGATGTCCTCCAACTTCCGTGTGGCTTCAAAAGGTGACCTGCGTTACGTGCCAATCTACTTGGATGTCAAAGCATTTCAAAGCACCCGCGCGCTGCCTTTTGAACTAGCGGCAGCCGAGTGGCGGGACCAAGGGTAGTGGAGATGGCAAACCCCTCGGGGCCACCGCGTGAAGCGGGGGATCCGAGGGGTTGGGCGAAGCTAGGCCACCATAGCGGGCTCTAGGGGCACGGCTTCCATGACTTGCCACCGGGTGCGTAGCAGCGCGGTCCGGTGTAATTGCTGGGGCCCTGCTGGCGCGGCTGCTGAACTTTGGGCGCGGCCGGTTTCGGTTTCTGCTGCTGGAGGCGACGTTGCTCGGCGGCCTTTTGTTCGGCGGCTTGTTGCTGTCGCTCTATGGCTGCTTTTTCTTCCGCTGCCTTCTTTTTCTTGGCTGCTTCCTCTTTTTTCTTCTTTTCGGCTTCCTTTCGCTCTTCCTCGGCCTTGATCAGCGCGGTCTTGTGATCTTGGTGCGCTTGTTCGATGCCGTTTGCGCGAAGGATTGACGTATCGAGATTCGCCACGTTCTTGGCAAAGTGCGTGGCCAGAAGCGCATAGGCGACGGGATGCGTGTTCGGGGTGAGCTTGTTCAGTGCGCTCTTGGCTCCATGTCCGAGTGCTATGGCCGCGGCGGCCTCTCCGGCCAGGCTTTCGGCTTCGTTGATGGAGTCCGCCGGAGCGTCGCCCAACTGGTCCAAGGCTTGGCTGGCATCTTCCAGCTGCGCTGGGATGGTGCATTCGACGCTTGGGTCGAAGAGCCCGGCGGTCTTGGCCGACGCTTCGCTCTCTGCCCGAAGCACTTCATCATAGAAGCGGACGTTGGGTTCATATTTGACCGCGATGCCTAGTCCCGCGGCCGCGATCTCGGCATTTACCAGGCTGTCATCTTTGTAGACACCGGCCAGGGTGCGTCCGTACCTGTCGGTGCGTTCGATGTCGTACTCGAGCTTCACCTTGTCCCCCGGGGCGAGCAGCGATTTGAGGTAGTCGGAGGCTTCGGGGCCCATGCATTCGACGGACTTATCCGGGTCCACCGTCTCTGGGGTGTCGATGTTCAGGAGCCGCACGCGGGTTTCCTCGTCGGCAATGCGCATATCCACAGTGTCGCCGTCGATCACCCGTACGACGGTGCCGCGCGAGTCACTATTCAAGGTACCGGCGTATACCGCTCCGCCGGTGACCAGGGCGGCCGTCACGCCGATCGAGATCCAGGCGGTTCTTTTCTTGCTCATTGATGACTTCCTTCGTGAAGCTGCGAGTGAGGCGGGGTGATGAGCTCCCTTCGCTCATTCAAGAAGAGAAGCATTGTCGCGTCAACTTAATTCCGATTGTGAACCGCGGGCGGCGAGCCCGTGGTTGGTAAGGGAGAACGCCTGCACGCAGACAGCAGAACACTTGAAGCTTCAACTAAATTGGAGTAGGGTAGGGATCAAGAACAGTCGACCGGTACCCAGAAAGGCCTCTCACCATGACGATCCTCCCAGCAGACAAGCTCTCCGCAGACCTCCAGATGAATGCCGTCCAGCTCAAGGTGGGGGACATGAAGGCCATGAGCGGCTACTACCAGCAGGCCCTCGGACTTCAGGTGCTGGGCGAATCCGCCCAGGGCACGCGCCTTGGCCGCGGCGCGCAGACCCTGGTGAACCTGCAGAGTGCTCCGGAGCTCCAGCTGCCGGCCGCCGGGGAGGCCGGCCTCTTCCACACCGCGCTGCTCTTCGAGACCCAAGCGGATCTCGCCGCCACGGTGCTCTCCGCCGCGCAATTCGACCAGAGCCGCTTCGTGGGCAGCTCGGACCACCTGGTCTCCGAGGCCTTCTACTTCACCGATCCGGAAGGCAATGGCATCGAGCTCTACTGGGACCGCCCGCGCGAGGCATGGTCGTGGTCCGATGGTCAGGTGGCCATGGACACCGTGCACCTGGACCCGAACGTATTCCTCAACTCGCACCTGAGCGAGCAGGCCATCGCCGCGCAGCGCACCGCGGAGGCGGAAATCGGCCACGTGCACCTGCAGGTCGGAGATGTGGCCACCGCCCGGGCGTTCTACGTCAATACCCTGGGCTTCGATGAGACCACTTCCCTGGGCAACCAGGCCCTCTTCGTCTCCGCCGGCGGCTACCACCACCACATGGCGATGAACGTGTGGAATTCGCGCGGCGCCGGACCGCGCAAGGACACCCTCGGATTGGGAGAGGTGCTGATCAACGTCCCGACCGAAGAAGAGGTCGGCAAGCTCGCCGAACGCTTGAGCTTCGCAAAGGTGGAAAACCACCACACCGGCGCCGAACTGCGCTTCATGGATCCCTGGAATAACCAGCTGCGCGTGGCGGTCGGCTAGCTACTTCGCCGCCGGATCGGCGGAGTTTTGGCCGCGCGTATTGCCCCGGCCGTTTTCGCCTTGCGCATATCCAGATTCGCTGCGCGGTGGTAATCTCCAGTCATCGGATGCGGAGAGGGGTGACCGGCGATGGCCTCGAATGAGGGTGACAGGCTTCGGAGCATGGTTATCGCCTCGCCCAAGTGGGTGCACCGCAGAATCCAGACCAGTGACCACACAACACCTGGCCGGGTACTGCTGAAGAATTCCCTGGATTTGACCCCGCCGGCTTCGGCACGAATAGCAGGCAGCAGTTCCCGGGTGGTCATTCCCATCGCGATCCTCGATAAGAAGGTGTTAACCGGATTCTGGGTCAGGGACAGCTCGGGAGCTCCGCTGGCCGTGATTAATCAGGAACGGTCAACCCGACTGGTGGCGGACATGCTGGTCAGCGTCGTTGAGCAGGCAGGAATCGAATTCACGTCCAATGCTGCCGAACGCCGGGCGCAGCTAAAATTTGTCAATAATTCCGAAGCCATTGCTCCGGTTCCACCGACCGCATTGCTTGAGGCCTATCCGCAGTTGCAGGCGGCCAATCCCACGATCCGGTTCATCAACGACTTCATCCATTTGCTCGCGAACTCATGGGTTGTGCTCGTGGAAGTCCCCGAGGGCGCCTTGGGGCAGCGAACCATTCTCAGCTATGGGTACGATCTGCCCATGAACCCGGTTCCGCCGCCAAGGATTCTCCAAGACAACGACGTCTACAGTTTCGACGTGTCCGATCCCGGTTTTTCGCGAAGCCTGCATCATGAGGTACTGGTCCCGCCAGAGCTTGCGATTTTCGAAACCAGCCTCGAGCACGGCAGCGTGAACGGACGCGTGGTCAGAAGCATTGCCACTGCAACCATCCTGGGTCCGATATCCCATATCCAGAACCTGATTTTCATTCCGCGTTTCGCCAAAGCCGGAGTGGAATTCCGAATCCGGCCCGCTCCGACGGGGATCCGCGCGTTCACCCGGTGGGCCTTGCTCCTAGCCTGGGTATTCATCCTCGCCAGCTTCGCGATTTGGCTGGGTCCGACCGATTACTACCTGAGCCGGAATTGGTCGGGCTCAATTTCCTCCTCGGTGATACTCGTTGCGCCGGCGCTTTTCATGTCCTGGATGGCACGGGCGCCCGAGCCGGGGGTTGTGGCCAGGGCCCTATACCGGCTCCGCCTGATCAATATTCTCCTGGCCCTGTCGATGCTGACCATGGCCGGAGCCCTATCCGTCCAGTGGTCGCCGCGGATGTGGACCCTGCTCTGGCTGATTGCCTACGCATTTGGCGCCTTCGCGCTGGGGTTCTGGTTGGCCGAGCGGGCCGTGCGCAAGCCGAGGAAATTTTCTCCCCGCGGCCATGGTTGAACTAGGCCAAAGCTCGTATGCTGAAGATAGCCGAAAGGAGATCACCATGAGCCCTCTGCCCAGCATGGACCCGGAAACCGGACTGCCGCAGAGCATCAACCAGTTGGCGATCTCCTACGCCGAATCCACTCTCGACAATCACGCGGCGCATCTCGTTGACAGCTACCGGAAGATGCCCATCGAAGGCGTATACAAGGATCTGGGCAGCGTCGCGGAGTACGTGGAGCTTATGGAAAAGCTGGGAGGGCTCTCGGCGGGCGAAAGCTCCGAGGCCCAGGGCTGGACCGTCGAATAGCGCAAGGGGCTAGGCGCCGGTGATCCGGCCGATTTTCGCCGCGGCGCGCCGGATGAGGTTTTTCGGCAACTGGCGTTGCACCTGCGGCATGGCGATCGCCGCGTGTTCCTGCGCTTCGACGGTGTTGTTCCAGTACGCCTGGCTCTTGGTGACCGTGGAGGCATCGGGCTTATAGGGCGGGGTGTGGAAGGAGAGGTGCGGGCGCTCCCAGGCGATATTCCTGCGCAGCACCCGCGCCGGGGTGCCGGCGGCGATGACGTTGTTCGGGATCTTGCCGGTGACCAGGCTGCGGTAGCCGATCACCGAGCCGTCCCCGATGCTGGCCCCGGCCAGCAAGGCGGCCTGCGCGCCGATCCAGACATGGCTGCCGACCGTGATGTCCTTGGCCGGGTTGATCCGCTTGCCGGTTTTCACGTCGAAAATCGGGTGCCCGTCATCGGCGCGGAACTGGTTTCCGCTGGCGATCATCACATCATCGCCGAAGCGCACGGTCACCCCCTCCACCGCGCTGACCAAGGCCTTGGCGGTGGTGGTCAGGTCCCGGCCGATCTGCACCGTGGCATCCTGCCCGATGCGGATGTTCAGCTGCCAGCCCTTCTTCTTGCTGGGGCCGATGAGCAGCGTCCCGTTGTCGCAGTCGAACACCAGGTCCAGCCGGCCGATCTTGGCCTCCGGGTCGACCAGCACGCGGTTGTTCTTCCCGCGGATCTTGATCGTTATGTTCTTCTCGAAGACGGTGGGGGACTCGATCCGGTTCCCCAGCTCATCCTCGTAGCTGCTGAGCGCGGTAAGTTCAATCACGCTGATGACTCTAGGCGGTCAAGCCGGCCGGCGGGCCGGATCCCGGCCGATTCGCAGGGCACTGCCAGCTGCTTCATCCTGGGCGTGCAGGCGGTGCGCGCTAGCGGCCGCGCAGGTCCTCGAGGAAGGAGTCGGCGCGTTCGAGGTTCAGCGCGAGCTTATTGCGCTTCTCGGTGGCCCGCTGCAGGTAGTCCGCGAGCAGGGCGCGGGCGGGCGCATTCTGCGGATCGCCGGCCAGGGTATCCACGGTGTCCAGCAGCGAGCCCATCTCCTCCAGGGTGAAGCCCAGCGGCTTCATCGAGCGGATGACCAGCATGCGCGCCAGATCGGCGGCGGTGTAGATCCGGAAGCCGCCCTCGCTGCGTGTGGTCGCCGGCAGCAGGCCCACCTCGTCATAGTGGCGGATGGTGCGCTGGGAGAGGCCCGTGGCCTCGGCGATGTCCCCGATGTGCATTCTCGACGCGGCCTCGGTCCCGGTTGGCTTGTCCATGTGGTTCTCCTTTGTCCCTCGGATTTAAACTCTACCCTTACGTTAAGGTAGGTTTTAAATCGGTTGCTGCGCCGCCGGGGCCATTCCCACCCCCGGCCAGGTTTAGCCCGGCGCAATGGCGCGCACACCCCACTGATTCTATGCAACGCGGCGCCCCCGCGCTCGCCCCATCCTTTGAACGGAGCCATCAATGGCCACGAAAACCACGGCAGAACACCCGGTTCCCACGCCGGAAGAGCGCCAATCGGTGCTGCGCACGCTCAAATCCCCGCGGCTGCTGAAAACCGAGCTGCTCGCCGGGCTGGTCGTCGCCCTGGCCCTGATCCCCGAGGCCATCGCCTTTTCCATCATCGCCGGGGTGGACCCGCGCCTCGGGCTCTTCGCCTCCTTCACCATGGCGGTGTCCATCGCCTTCCTCGGCGGGCGCCCGGCGATGATCTCCGCGGCCACCGGCGCCATCGCGCTGGTCATCGCGCCGCTGGTGGCCAGCCACGGCATCGACTACTTCATCGCCGCGGTCATCCTGGCCGGCATCTTCCAGGTGCTGCTCGCGCTGCTCGGCGTGGCCAAGCTGATGCGCTTCATCCCGCGCCAGGTGATGGTCGGCTTCGTCAACGCCCTGGGCATCCTGATCTTCCTCTCCCAGGTCCCCGAGCTGCTCGGCGTGCCCTGGCTGGTGTACCCGCTGGTGGCTCTGGGGCTGCTCATCGTCTTCGGGCTGCCCAGGCTGACCACCGCCGTGCCGGCCCCGCTGGTGGCCATCGTGGTGCTGACGCTGATCACCGTGCTCGCCTCGCTGGCCGTTCCCACCGTGGGGGACAAGGGCCAGCTGCCAGAATCCCTGCCGGCGCTGTTCTTCCCGGATGTGCCGCTGAACTTCGAAACCCTGCAGGTGCTCTTCCCCTACGCGCTGGCCATGGCCTTCGTGGGTCTGCTGGAGTCCTTGATGACCGCCAAGCTGGTGGACGATGTCACCGACACCCGCTCGAATAAGACCCGTGAATCCTGGGGGCAGGGCGCGGCGAATATCATCACCGGCTTCTTCGGCGGCATGGGCGGCTGCGCGATGATCGGGCAGACCATGATCAACGTGAAGGCCTCCGGGGCGCGCACCCGCATCTCCACCTTCCTGGCCGGGGTGTTCCTGCTGATCCTGGTCGTGGTCCTGGGCGATATCGTGGCGCTGATCCCGATGGCCGCGCTGGTCGCGGTGATGATCTTTGTATCCGTGGCCACCTTCGACTGGCACAGCATCAAGCCCGCCACCCTGCGCATGATGCCCAAGAGCGAAACCACCGTCATGCTGGCCACCGTCGTGGTCACCGTCGCCACGCACAACCTGGCCATCGGCGTGGGGGTCGGGGTGCTCACCGCGATGGTGCTCTTCGCCAACCGGGTGGCCCACCTGGTCACCGTCGAACGCCGCCTGGAGGAGCACTTCGGGGTGCAGATCGCCAAGTACGAGGTCAACGGCGAGCTCTTCTTCGCCTCCTCCAACGATCTCTACACCCAGTTCGACTACGCCGAGGATCCGGACCGCGTGGTCATCGACATGTACAACTCGCACCTGTGGGACGCCTCCACCATCGCCTCGCTGGATGCCATTACGGAGAAGTACGAGAACTACGGCAAAACCGTTCAGATCGAGGGTCTGAATGCCGCCAGCCTGAAGATGCGCGAACGCCTGGGCGGAAAGCTCGGCGGCGGGCACTAGCCCGGCCGAAGTTCTCCACAGCCCGTCGGTGCCGGCCGCGCACGCCCGGAAACGGCGTGATGATGGCTGCATGAGTATTTCCCAGCTAGCGGCCGGACTGACCGGACTGCGTGAATTCGTGACCGGGAGCATCCCGCAAGGCGCCATCGCCGTGCTCCTTGAGGTCATGGAGCTGTGCCTGGAGGTACTGCAGAAGCTTTCGGCGCGGCTGCGCGACTCAACGGACCCGCGGGTGGCCGCCGCCCACGCGCTGTGCATCGAAAACATCTTCCGCTACGCCGTGCGCGAGCAACTTCGCTCGGCGGCCCACTGCGAGGGAACCGGCGCGCATCTGCTCGCCGAAGAAGAGCTGAGCGCGGTGCGTGACCAGCGGGCAGATTATTCCCGCCCGGCACGCCAGGAATCCGGTCGCACCCTCTACCGGAATGCCGCCGAGTTCACCGCCGGCTGGCTCGGGCTGGAATTCCACGAGGCGGACCGGCGGGTGCGCGACGCCCACCTGCTGGTGGCCCGGCGCAATATGGACGGCAGCGCACTCTCGCCGCGCTTCGCAGAACTCGCAACGCTGCATTCGGCGCATGAAAGCCTCGACCCACGACGTGTCGCGAAAACCGCCCGCAGCCTGGAGCAGCTGGAACCGGCAGATACCAGCTTCCAGGGCGCACCACTGGACCCGGTGGCAACGCACCACGACGGCCGGCCGATGCAGGCGCACGCGGTCAAGCTGCTCACCGAAGAAGACCTGGCCACCGGGGACAAGAAATTCTCGGACCTGCTGGCCGGCTACCGCAAATCCCACGAACCGGCCGCCGAGCCCGAATGCGGGTTCTTCAGCCGCGGCACCCGCAACGGGGTGGATACCTACCTGGTGCGCGTCAAGGGAGCCCAAGCCGAGCAATTCCGCTCATTTGTCGGACAGGCGGACAACCCGCGCACGCGAAGCGGCAAGGCGGCGCGCGCCGCCAAGCAACCGGCGCCGGCCCCCGAGTCGCTGTTCGACAGCGACCGGCCCGCCCCCGCGTGGGCGCAGATCCCGGATGAGCAAGAATCCTGCGCACCGGACACCGACGGAAATCTCGCTCCCGGCCCGGAGGCGCCAGCAGAGCCCGCGGATCATGCAGCCGAAGCGGATCAAGCCACGGTGGCCCAGCGCCGCCTGAACGCGCTGCTCGCCGCCTTGACCCACTCGGCACCGGGCGCCAAGACCGTTACCCCGCAGATCCTGGTGAACATGCAGGCGCAGAACCTCGAAGATCTGGCCCAGGCCAAGGGGCTGACCGCACACGGTGTGGAACTTGAGCCCGGCGAGCTTCGCCAGCTCCTCTGCGATGCCCACATCATCCCGATCGTCTTCGGCGGCAAGGGCCAGGTGCTCGATGTGGGCAGATCCCAACGGCTCTTCCCGGAGCCGATCAAGCGAGCGGCCTTCGCCCGGGACCGCGGGTGCATCGTGCCCGGATGCACGGCCCCGCATGAAATGCTCGAATACCATCATTGCAACTGGTGGGAACGCGGCGGAAAGACCTGCGTGGAAAACTGCGCGGTGCTCTGCCGGCAGCACCATACGGCAATCCATCGAAGATTGCTGAGAATTGTCATGGTCGATGGCCTGCCGCACATCCTGCTGCCCAAATATCTGGACCCGGCGCAAATACCGCGGCGCAATAACTACTTCTCCGCCGTCGCCTGACGCGAGCCTGCCCGGAGCCCGGGAGATACCGGCTCAGTAGCGCATCCCACAAAGATTGAGTTGGTATCGCTTGTGAGTCTCTGGCATGATTGGAAGGTACTCGATTTATTGTGGACCCTCTCTCCGTGATAGATCCTGTCCTTTTTTAGAGTTGAACTAGTACGGCCTGCCCCACAGGCGCGAAACGTTTGGCTCGCCCATGTTGAGAAACAGGAGACCACTAAAGTGGCCGTAAAGATTCGTCTGAAGCGCTTCGGTAAGATGCGCGCACCTTTCTACCGCGTTGTTGTTATGGACTCGCGCGCCAAGCGCGATGGCCGTGCCATCGAGGAGATCGGCAAGTACCACCCAACCGAGAACCCATCGGTTATCGAGATCGATTCGGATCGTGCACAGTACTGGCTGTCCGTTGGCGCTCAGCCAACCGAGCAGGTACACGCACTGCTGAAGATCACCGGTGACTGGCAGAAGTTCAAGGGCATCGAAGGCCAGGAAGGCACCTACCAGGTTGCCGAGCCTAAGCCAGCATTCGTTGCTCCTGATAAGGGTTCGGTGATCCTCAAGGAGGCCATCACCAAGAAGGCTGAGAAGCCAGCTGCCGAGCCGGCAGAAGCTGAAGCCACCGAGGCGGAGTAATCATGCTCGCCGATGCGCTGGACCATTTGGTTCGCGGGGTAGTCGAGGAACCGGAAGACGTCAGGGTTGCCCTGAAGTCCCACCGCCGCGGCGACCTGCTCGAAGTGCGGGTGCACCCGGATGATCTCGGTCGTGTGATCGGTCGCCAGGGACGTACCGCACGGGCACTGCGTACCGTGATGGCAGCGTTGGCTAAGGAGCCGATTCGTGTTGATGTAATCGACACCGATCGTAGCCGCTAGCCAAGCAACTTTGAGGTCAGGCGCAAGCTGATCTCACCACAGAAGGAGTTTCCGCTCAACAGGGCGGAAACTCCTTCTCGTGTTTCACCCGCCAGCTTTTGGCACCACAGCGCGTGGCACCGTCCCGTGAATCCAAGGAGAATGATCACCAGATTATGCGATTGCAGGTAGCACGTATCGGCAAGCCCCACGGAATCCGTGGCGAAGTGACCGTTCAGGTCCTCACCGACGTCCCAGATGAGCGTTTCGCACCCGGAGAGGTGCTCCACGTCATCGACGGTCCGGTCAAAACCTTGACCGTCAGCAAGTCGCGCTGGAACAAAACCATTCTTTTGGTCGCCTTCGAAGAAATCAAGGACCGCAACACCGCAGAAACCCTGCGCCAGGCCCGCCTCGAAATCGAGGTCACCGGCGAGGAAGAAAGCGAATCGGACGAATGGTACGAGCATGAGCTACTCGATCTGAAGGTGATGCACGAAGGCACGCAGGTCGGTGTGATCACCGCGCTGCGCACCAACCCGGCACAAGACCTCTTGGTCTTCGAGGACAACAATGGCGAGGAGATCTACCTGCCGTTCGTGGACGAATTTGTCCCCGACGTTGATCTGGAAGCCGGCACGCTGACCATTACCCCGCCATCCGGGCTGCTGCAGCTGAACCAGGACGATTCCGAGGAAGAAAAGTAAGCATGATGCGCATCGACGTAGTCTCCATCTTCCCGGAGTACCTAGCACCGCTGGATCTATCGCTGATTGGCCGCGCCCGCGAGGGCGGCATCCTCAACTTGAACGTCACCAACCTGCGTGATTTCACCACCGACCGCCACCACAAGGTCGACGACACGCCATTTGGCGGCGGCGCCGGCATGGTGATGATGCCTGAGCCCTGGGGCCAGGCGCTGGACACCGTGCGTGCCTCGGCCCCGGCGGATCGCAAGCCAATCTTGATCGTTCCTTCCCCGGCCGGAGCAGTATTCGACCAGCAGATGGCCTATGACCTCGCAGAAGAAGAGCACTTGGTCTTCGCTTGCGGCCGCTACGAAGGAATCGACGAGCGCGTCATCGAATACGCGCACGAGAACTTCACCGTCATTCCCGTCAGCATCGGGGACTACGTGCTCAATGGGGGAGAAGTAGCGGTGATGGTCATGGTTGAGGCCATTGCCCGACTCATCCCGGGAGTGATCGGCAACCCGGAATCCCTGGTTGAAGAATCCCACTCGGATGTGCTGCTCGAATACCCGGTATACACCAAGCCTGCCGCTTGGCGCGGCCGCGAGGTGCCGGAGGTATTACTCGGCGGCAACCACGCGCGAGTGGCGCGCTTCCGCCGCGACGAACAGATTCGCCGCACCGCCACCCGCCGCCCGGATCTCATTCAACTGCTCGATGCGAGCAAGCTGAACCGCAAGGACCGCGACGCGCTCTGGCACTCCGGATTCGCCGTCGTCGACGGTGAAATCATCGCAAAATCGGAGCTGGACTGGGCTAAAGAGTCCTAGATCACCATCGAGCCGGGTGCGCGTGCTCGCGCCCCTAGGCAGAATATGGCAAAATTGTTTCTTGGTGTGTTTTTGTCCTACTCCTGCCACAGGGGGATGAGGGACACGGGAAAACCGCCGCATCGGCAGCGACAGGCTGCCGGTGGTAACACGTTTCGGAGAGATCGCCTTATCGGTCGATGGGCTCCGCTACGAGGATTCGGTGACCTGTGGCATTGATCCTAGAGGATGCACAATGCATATTCTTGACTCAGTAGATGCAGCTTCGCTGCGCTCCGACGTTCCAGCCTTCGCTCCGGGTGACACCCTGAAGGTTCACGTCAACATCATCGAAGGTAAGAACTCGCGTGTTCAGGTTTTCCAGGGCTACGTCCTTGGTCGCCACGGCTCCGGCCTGGGCGAGACCTTCACCGTGCGTAAGGTTTCCTTCGGTACCGGTGTTGAGCGTACCTTCCCAGTCCACTCCCCAATCATCGACAAGATTGAGGTAGTGACCAAGGGCGACGTGCGTCGTGCAAAGCTTTACTACATGCGCGATCGTCACGGCAAGGCTGCACGTATCCGCGAGAAGCGCGACTTCAGCGGCAAGAAGTAATCTCTGTTCTCTGATGAACGAGATTGCTAGCCCTGAGCGAGCAATCACGAAGCGCCGGACCTGGTTTTGGGTCTGGCGCTTCGTTGTTCTCGCCGTTATCTGTGGACTTATCACCACCCTATTCATCCGCGCACTGGTGCTGGATGTCTACCGCATCGAGTCCATCTCGATGCAGAGCACGCTTAATCCCGGGCAAAGTGTCATGGTCGACCGTCGCGCCTATGCCGACGCCGATCCACAACGCGGGGATGTGATCGTCTTCGACGGCCGCGGCTCATTTCTTCCATATGCCCGCGCATCGTTCGCCGATGACCTGCTCGGCGCGCTGCGCCTCAGTGGAACCGAAAATACCTATATTAAACGCGTGATTGCCGTCGGCGGTGACTCGGTAGACTGCTGCGGTTCGGATGGGAAACTCAGCATCAACGGTGCGCCGACAGACGAGCCCTATATATATGCAGGAAATGCGGCCAGCGAACAAGATTTCTCGGGGGTCGTCCCCGAGGGCCGGCTGTGGGTCATGGGCGATCACCGGTCAAGGTCTGAAGATTCCAGAGCCCTGCTCGGATCCAGTGGCGGCGGGATGATCAGTATCGACCGGGTCGTCGGCAAGGCCACGCAGATTGTTTGGCCGCTGGATCAGCGCACCGGCATCGAGTAATAAGCCCGCAACATCCCTGAGTTGGCGAAAAACTTTAAAAACTTTTCACTCAGCGCGAATATCCCCAAATGATAAATGCTTGAAAATACAAGATTTTCTGGTGTGGCTGAGAATTCATTGCGAATTCTCAGGTCGCACTTAGCTGACTAGCGATAAGTAACCGAACTGCAATCTTAAACTATTTCCCTGGTTCGGCATCGATTCGAGACAAGATCCTTCGGTGATGGAATGACAGGGGTAAATGTTCGCGTGAATATCTCCGTTCGTTGGACTCGCTCCTTGAAACTCCCTCTGTAAAACCGATATTGTTTCAATTTGGTAACAACACACTGCTCTGAAGTGCGCCCAGACCGGGTCGCGACCTTCAAGCGATCGCACCACTTAACTGGGAGAAGCATTAATGCCAAAACCAAAGAACATGACTGCGCAGCGCGGCATCGTCGCTGCCGCGGCCACCGCACTGGTGGTTGGCGGTAGCTTCATTGCTCCCGCAGTCGCAGCCGATAAGGCTGAAAGCACTCCGGCCCCTTCGCAGAGCCCGAGCGTTACGCCATCGGCCTCGGATGTTGCAGTTGACACCAAGGGCTTGGACGAAGCAATCGAGCGCGACTTGAACAAGTCGCCAGAGAAGTACCTTGAAGATGCAAAGGCAAACGACACCGTTGCCGAGGTCACCAAGAAACTTGAAGCTGAAGGCGTAAAGGCCAAGGCAAACGTCAAAGACGGCAAGGCCGAGGTTGAAGTTGGCGCCAAGGATGCCAAGAAAGCCAAGGAAATTGTTGTCGCAAGCTCAGCTCCTAAGGCTGTCAGCCTGAAGATCAACGCTGAGGTCGGCAAGATCTCCAACGTGAATGACGTCTACGACGAACTTCGCGACAATGTTGCACCAGCCGAAATGACTCGACTGACCGCCATCATGAATACCGGTACCGGTAAGCCATTCGAAATCGTTGCAAGTGGCCCAGCCAGCATCGAGAAGAAAGCTAAGCCAAAGGCCACCGCCACCAAGGCAGCAGAAGAAGAATTGCTGACCTTGGAAGAGTTCGCCGAAGAAGCAACCAACGTCAAGCTCGTGGAGGGCAGCGAGGTAAAGCCTGGCGCCCTGACCGACATCTACGGTGGCATGGGCTATGGCGCAGCGCGCACCGGCGACAATGTCGAGGGCCTTTGCTCAATAGGCTTCAACGCTTGGAACCCAGAGGGAGCCGATGCAGTCCTGACTGCAGGGCACTGCACCGAAGATGGCGCATTCAAGAACACCTTCGTCGTTGAGCACACGGCACCAAATGAAGTAGAAGGCATCAGCGCTGCGCTCGGTACCTTTGGGTTTAGCCAGTTCGGTGGACCGGACAACTATGGCGTGCCGATCACCCCGGACCTGACGCAGGATGATCTGAACGACGCGGAACCAGGTACCGATATCGCCGTCATTGACGACATCAACCCTGAACTGACGCTGCACAATGAAGTAACGCAGTGGCCAGCTGGCGAGGATGAGCGTTCGAAGGTCATCCAGGTAACCGGCGTTTCGAAGGCTGCCGTCGGTTCCGAGGCTTGCTCGGTGGGTCGCACCACCGGTTGGAGCTGCTCGACCATTCTCGGCGAAGGTATGTTCTTCGTCGGAGGCTACGATGATGACATTCGTGCCGTTTGGGGCTACACCGCCGAGAACCCTAACCAGGGGATTCTGGACCAGGGCGACTCCGGTGGAGCAGTGCTCGTTGGAAACAAGGCTGTTGGCATCAACTCTGCGAACTCCGGCGGCGAAGACGGCATCGAAGACAATGCCGACGATCTCGCTTTCTACACCTCGCTCGCTGACGTCAAGGCAAAGAACTACACCGGTGGTTACACCGTCAAGTTCGCTGTGAACACCCCGGCTCAGAGCTCGCCAGCAGCTGGCGCTGAGGTCAAGCCAGGAGCAACCATCACCGGTAAGGTTGAAGGCCCTTCGGCCGGCACCCAGGTTCGTATCGTTGTCGACGGCAAGCTGTACAAGCTTGCTGATGTCAAGGCAGACGGAACCTTCTCCTTCGTCGCACCTGCAGAAGAAGGCGAGTTCAGCTTCCGCATGACCGCAGTGAACGGCTTCAACAAGTCGGGCAATGCAACTGGTTCGGTACTCGTTGCGGCGCCGGAGCCAACTCCGACTCCGACGCCGACCCCAACTCCTACCGAGGAGCCAACGGCTACTCCAACTGAGGAGCCAACCGCGACTCCTACCGAGGAACCTACCGAGTCGGCTACTCCTACCGAGGAGCCAACGGCTACTCCAACTGAGGAACCTACCGAGTCTGCTACTCCAACTGAGGAGCCAACGGCTACTCCAACTGAGGAACCTACCGAGTCTGCTACTCCAACTGAGGAGCCAACGGCTACTCCTACCGAGGAGCCAACCGAGTCGGCTACTCCTACCGAGGAGCCAACCGAGTCGGCTACTCCTACCGAGGAGCCAACCGAGTCGGCTACTCCCACCGAGGAGCCAACTGAATCGGCTACTCCAACCGAGTCGGCAACTCCAACGGAGAAGCCAACCGAATCGGCAACTCCAACCGAGGACGATTCCGAAGAGCCTACCGAGGCTCCAAAGGATGACCAGACTCCAACCAAGTCGCCTGAGCAGAAGGACCCGCTGGCCGATACCGGTTCCAGCACCGTTCCGCTGATCGCCGCTGGTGGAGCCCTGGCTCTCGTAGGCGCAATGTTCCTGCTGTTCCGCCGCGGAAACCGTCGCCACAGCTAAGGGATAATCCCTAAACGGTTGTAGCTTCGGCCGCGACCCGAAAGTGCCCCGCTACCGGCAACGGTAGCGGGGCACTTTCACTTGGCACACATGTGCCTCACCGAATACTTTGCAGAAGCCCAGTTATCATCTTCCTAGGTGATCCTAATGACCTTGAGGCGGTAGTACCATGTTCTTCAAATCCCCATCAGCTCGTCGTTCACTTGCACTGGCATCCACCGCAGTCGTCGCAGGGCTCATGCTCTCCGGTTGCGGGCAGGCGTCCACCAGCGGCGAGGGAACTACTGAACCTACCGGCAGCGAGAATGTTGTGGACCAAAACGCACTGCTAGAAACCAATGACGCATTGTCCGCCACCTTGGGGGAGGACTATGTGCAGGGCTGGATCGAAGACGGCAAGCTCAACGTGTCGACCACCGACGAAAGCCAGATGAAGGCCATCGAGGAAGCCGGTGCGCAGCCGCACCTGGTGGATTACTCCGCCGACGACCTTCGCCAGGCCATCAAGGACGTGATGAAGTGGCAGGCAGGGCTGGAATCCCCGCTGAATGTTTCGATCCACGGCTACACCCTGAACCCGAAAATCGGTGGACTGACCCTGTCGGTGGATTCCAGCCACCTGGAGGAAATCAAGACCCTGCTGGAAACGGAGAAGCCACTGGGCGGCGTCCCGGTCGAATTCCAGAAGAGCGGCGGCATCGCCACCCGAGCCAACTAGCCGGTAGTGGAAAAGGTCGGCCAAGCACATCTGATGCTTGGCCGGCCTTGCACGTTAAGCCGTGATTTTTACGCGCTGAGCTGGCCTCCGGCGCAATGACCTGCGCGCCAAGTAAGATGAGAAGTATTGCATGACAGTGAAAGGTAAGAAACCGAACGTGAGCGCCGAATCCGCAGAAGTACCCCCAGCGCGGGGCCCGTTGTACCGGCTTTGGCGATTTGTACGAGAAGTGCTGATCATTCTCGTCATCGCTATTGCGCTCTCCTTGCTCATCAAGACGTTCTTCTTCCGTGCGTACTACATCCCCTCGGGGTCGATGGAGAATACGCTGCAGATCAACGACCGCATCTTCGCCAACCTGATGACTCCCGGCCCGTTCGACCTCGAACGCGGCGACGTGGTGGTCTTCCGCGACGACCTGCAGTGGCTGCCGCCCCTGGAAAACGACCCGACCGCCTTGGAAAACGCACTGTCCTGGGTTGGCATCCTGCCGGCCGCCGACGAGCAGTACTTGGTCAAACGCATCATCGGCATGCCGGGGGACACCGTCGAGTGCTGCAGCTCCGATGGCAAGCTCACCATCAACGGCGAACCCATCGACGAATCGTACATCTTCGCGGGCGACGCACCGAGCGACATCAAGTTCCAGGTGACGGTTCCGGAGGGAAAGGTCTGGGTCATGGGTGATCACCGCGGCGCCAGCGCCGACTCGCGCTTCCACGTCGATGTCCAGGGCGGCTTCGTGGACCTGGAGTCCGTCCAGGGCCGCGCCTCGGTCATCTCCTGGCCGCTGAACCGACTCGGCGGGATCGACACCCACGAAGAAGTCTTCGCCAACGTCCCTGACGCAGGCAGCAACTAGGCCCCGGCCCATGGCCACGACTAAGGCACAGCCCACGACCCTGGAGCACGAGCGGGCCCTGGCGGCCGAGCACGACGTGCGCTTCATCGGCGCGGTGGATGAGGTGGGCCGCGGCGCCTTGGCCGGCCCCATCACGGTGGGCGTCAGCGTCATCGACATGCAGCAGGTGACCGAATTCCCCGAACTGCGCGATTCGAAGCTGCTCACCCCCGCGCGCCGCGAAGAACTTGTGACCCCGGTGCGCGAATGGGCGCTCGGCTACGGCGTGGGGCATGCCAGCGCCGCGGAGATCGATCAGCTCGGGGTCACCGGGGCGCTGCGCCTAGCCGGCACCCGCGCCGTCGCACAGAGCGCCGTGGCCCCCGAGGCGATCCTCTTGGACGGCAGCTACGACTGGCTCACCGCGCCGGAGCAGGATCTTTTCGACCTGCTGGACGATGAGCGCGAACCGGTGGGGCTGCACATTCCGGTGCGCACGATCATCAAGGGAGACATGACCTGCCAGGCGATCGCCGGCGCCTCGATCCTGGCGAAAGTGGAGCGCGACGGGATCATGGTCCAGGCCGCCACCGAGTATCCGGCCTTCGGCTGGGAAATCAACAAGGGCTATGCCACCGCCACGCATCGGGCGGCAATCGAAAAACTTGGCCCCTGCAACCTGCACCGGAAAAGTTGGAACTTGACTTCCAAGCCCGAAAAGGCCCAAGGTAAAACCTAGAGACAAAGGACGAACCATGGCTGCCGAAGACCTCGAAAACTACGAATCAGACCTCGAATTACAGCTGTACCGCGAGTACAAGGCCGTGGTGGGGCTGTTTAACTATGTGGTGGAAACCGAACGCCGCTTTTATCTGGCGAATCAGGTCGATGTGAAGACCCTGACCGATTCCGGCGAGGTGTACTTCGAGCTGAACCTCACCGACGCCTGGGTCTGGGATATCTACCGCCAGGGCCGCTTCGTGAAGACCGTGAAGGTGCTGACCTTCAAGGATGTGAACGTCGAGGAGCTGAACCGCGACGAACTGCAGATCCCCAAAGAAGGACTGCAGGGCTAAACGCACCGAACGCACGAAGGCTCCCAACCAGCAACTGGTTGGGAGCCTTTGTGCGCTGAACGGCTAACGCTAAATGGTTAGCTGGTCATGCCGTCGACGAACTCGCGGTTCTCTTCCATCCACTGCTTGACCAGCGGCTGGTAGTCGTCGGTGTCGTTCTCGACGAACAGCAGGTTCTCCAGATCGTAGAGGGTCTCCAGATCCATCTTGAAGTCGCCCATCCACTTGGCTACCTCGGCGTGGTCGTCGGCGAAGCCGGTGCGGCTGAAGGTGTGAATGCCTTCGGCGTCACCCAGGGAGCCCTTCGGGTCTTCCAGGTTCTTCACCGGGAATGCGGCGTTCGCCCAGTGCGGCTCCCAGAGGGTGACCACGATGTTCTCGCCGTTATTTGTCGCGGTCTCCAGCTCGGTGAGCATCGCGGCGGTGGAGCTGGTCAGGAATTCCATATCGTCCAGACCGTACTCCGGGATGGCCGCCTCATTCATGGCCTCGGTCAATCCGGCACCGGGTTCGATGCCCACGATGCGGTTGTTGAACTCGTCCGCGTTCGCCGCCAACTCATCCAGTGAATCGATCGGCGCGTCCTCGTTGACGGCTACGGTCAGCCGCGACTCGGTGTTCCATGCGCCCAGATCCTCGATCTCGTCGCCGTAGTCTTCCAGGTAGGAGGCGTGCGTGACCGGCAGCCACACGTCGGTGGTCAGGTCGTAGTCGCCCGAGGACAGTCCCTCAAAGAGGGGAGCGACGTCGGAGTTGGTCAGCTCGACCTCGTAGCCCTTTTCCTCCAGCACCGCCTTCCACAGCTCGCTGCTGGCGATGCCTTCATCCCAGCCGTTGAAGACCGCGATATTCAGCTTCTTGTCTTCTCCGGCGGCTTCGTTTCCGCCATCGTTGCCGCAGGCGGTCAACGCCAGGGCGCTGGCGGCGAGAACCGCTCCAACTTTGAAGTAATTGCGTTTCATGATCGTGTTTCCTTTCGGTGTGGCGGTCAATTCCGCCGGATTCATTGGTGATTCAGCACGGGGTTCAGGCCGCGAGTTCTTGTTCCTTCGCCTTGGCTGCGGCCTTGCGGCGCTTGGCGAACCAGGTGAAGAGCCCGGACTGCCGTCCGAAGGCATTGGTCAACCGATCCAGGATCATCGCGAGGATCACCACGCCCAGTCCTGCCTCGACGCCCAGTGCGGTATCCAGCCGGCCCAGCGAGGCGATCACGTCGCCGCCTAGGCCGCCGGCACCGACCATGCCGGCGATCACGACCATGGACAGCGAAAGCATGATGACCTGGTTGACGCCGGCCATGATGGTCGGCAGGGCTAGTGGAAGTTGGATCTGGCGCAGGATGCGCCCGGGGGAGGAGCCGAAGGCCTGGCCGGCCTCGACCACTTCCCGATCCACCGAGCGGATGCCCAGTTCGGTGAAGCGCACGCCGGGGGCCAACGCGAAGGCGATCGTGGCCACGATGCCCGGGGCCACGCCGACGCGGAAGAGCATCAGCGCCGGAATCAAGTAGACGAAGGCCGGCATGGTCTGCAGGAAGTCCAAAAATGGCCGGACGATCTGCGAGAAGGTCTGCGACTTGGCCGCCCAAATCCCCAGCGGCAGCGAGATCAACAGCGCCCAGAAGGTTGCCACGAGTACTAGAGCCAGAGTGATCATGGCGTTATCCCATTGGTCCATGCCCACGATCAAGACCAGCCCGAGCGCCGCGCCGAGCATGAACTGCCAGCCGCGGGCGAAGAGCGCAATGAGTGCCACCAACGCGATGATGATCGAGAAGTGCGGAGTGCCCAGCACGTAATAGACCCCGTCATACATCTCCACGAAGATCGCGCGCAGAAAATCGAAGAACGGGCCCAGATTGTCTACGACCCAGTTGACGCCCTTTTCGGCGGTATCTCCAACCGGAATAATGAAGTCGTTCATTAGTTTTCCTCCCCGGCGCCCTGCAGGGCCGCGCTGACAACATTGCCCGGCAGCGGTTGATCCAGCACCGTCATTTCTTCGGTCGGTGGGGCAGTGGAAGCCAGGGCCGCCAGCAGCGTCACCCGCGGGATCACTCCCAGCAAGCGGTTCTCGCTATCGGTGACGGTCACCGGCAAGGGGGACTCCACCGAGGGAACGAACAGGTCGATCAGCTGCGTGTCGCGGTTCACCGATTCCAGCGGCTGGATCTTCGAGGCGATGGAAGTCTCGCCCTGGCGGACCAGCTTCAGCGCGTCGCGGTCGGTGATCATCCCCAGCACCTTGCGGTCCCGGTCGGTGACGATCGCCGCGGAGAGGAACATCTCGTGCATGGTGCGCAGGGCGTTGCGCGGCCCGGCCGTCTCCTGGATGACCGCCCTAGTCGGCTCGAGCACCGAGGAGGCGGTCAGCACACGGGCGCGGTCCACATCCTGCACGAACTGGGCCACGTAGTCGTTGGCCGGATCCATCAGGATTTCCTCCGGGGTGCCCACCTGGACGATCTGCCCGTCGCGCATCACCGCGATCCGGTCCCCGAGGAACATCGCCTCATTCAAATCGTGGGTGATGAACACGATCGTCTTACCGAGCTTGGCTTGCAGCTGAACCAGCTGTTCTTGCATCTCGCGGCGGATCAGCGGGTCAAGGGCGGAGAACGCCTCGTCCATAAGCAGCAGTTCGGTGTCTGCCGCCAGCGCCCGGGCGATGCCCACGCGCTGCTGCATGCCACCGGATAGTTCGCTGGGCATCTTGTCGCCCCAGCCGGTCAAGCCGACCAGATCCAAGGTTTTCGCGGCGGTGGACAGCCGCTGGGCCCGGCCCACGCCCTGCTGCTCGAGCGGGTAGGCCACATTGGCCAATACGGAACGGTGCGGCAGCAAGGCGAAGTGCTGGAAAACCATAGAGACACGTTTTCGCCGCACCTCGCGCAGCTTCGCGGCCGACATCCCGGTGATCTTGTCTTCCCCGACGGTGATCTGCCCCGAGGTAGCGTCCCACAAGCCGTTCAGCGTGCGGATCAGCGTGGATTTGCCCGAGCCGGAGAGGCCCATGACGACAAAAATTTCGCCTTCTTTAACTTCAAAGGAGGCATCGATAACGGCTGCGGTGTTCGATGCAGGCAGATCTTGCCGCTTCGTACCGGCTTTGAGCTTCTTCACCGCTTCCTGCGGTTTGCGACCGAAGACCTTATACAAGTTCTCGACCTTGACGGCGATGTTGCTGGTCATTGTCTCCACTGCCCGTCTACCTGTGAAGGCACGGGCCGATTGGGGACCACAAGCCGCGGTCGCAGCAGTCGAATCCTCGAACTAAAGATCGCTGGCACTCGCTTCTTGCTTGCACGGCCCGAAGTAAACCTCCAGCTCGTGCAGGGTCCTTGATTCTTTTATTCTTGGTCGACACAAACTGCATGTCGAGACCGGATATCCACACTAACAAATTGCCGGAGAATTGTTCTCTGGCTAAGTGCAAAATCCTCCAATATCATGCTCCTAAAACCTCAACTTATCGCGGATTCTAGGCGCTGAATCGCAAGTTACCCAATTGTTATAGACGGTGGGTCAAAATCCTGGTCAGCGATCCGATCTCCGGCTGACCCATAGAGCCGCTTGAATCCGGACAGTGCGGTTCAATCGGCGCCCGCACGCAAGCAGAATTCCGGCTTCGCGGGTCCGGTGCGCAATGTGCCGAGTTAATGGAAATCTTGCCAAGTTGAATATTCATGAAGATTATTTCCGGGAACGAAGTTTCTTGGTCGCCGTATTTCAAACGCCCAATTCTTCGTAGACGAACGACCGAAATTGAAGACGGGGATTTATCAAATATCAGCAAGAGCAACGCTGAGTAGGCCTGTTTTATAGATAGTTATGCATGCGTAAAACTCCGTGGGCAAATTCAGAATCCATGGAGAATCCAAAGGGATGCGAGTTTCAAGAATTCGCTGGTTGGTCGTTATTCCATGAAAGTTGCGCACCATCATGATTTCGATTCACCAAGTTGCGAGGACTCCAGAAGTGGCGAATAGTCCGATGCTCCGAGTGCCGCGGCCCCTTTGGCTCGCTGTCGCGCCCGCAATCAGGGATTGCCGTCGGTGGGAAACGGATCCAACCAGCAGATCGGTTCGGCGGGGAGGTCCTCCGATGACTGGATTTTCCTGAATCCACGGTTTCTCCACAACTGGTAGCCAGGCAACACGCGTTGAACCCGTGCGCCCGCATGATGAATGACAAGTCATGAGTCCTATATGAAAGTTTCGTCATGAAAAACAAACACCAAGTTCTCGGTGCGCAAGGCGAACAAGCCGCCGCCGACTACCTCACCGCACAGGGTTATACGATCCTCGATCGCAATTGGCGCTGCAAATCCGGGGAGCTCGATCTGGTGGCGGCAGACGCCGACGGGTTTGTGCTGGCAGTCGAAGTGAAAACCCGAAGCTCGATACGCTATGGCACCGGCTTCGAGGCGATTACTCCGACGAAATATCGTCGCCTGCAACGATTGCTGATCCAATGGAGCCAAGCCCGCCAACGCTACATCGGCATCTTGCGGATCGACATCGTGGAGGTCTACCCCAAGGCCGCGGGGTTCAGCTGCGAACATCACCAGCAGGTGCGGGCATGAGCGTGGCACGCACCTGTGCGGTCGCGCTGCACGGGGTGCAAGCCGCGCTGATCGATGTGGAGGCGGACCTTGGCAACGGCATTCCTGGATTCCTGATTCTGGGCCTGCCGGATGCCTCCCTGAACGAGGCCCGCGAACGAATCAAAGCCGCCGCCCGAAACAGCGGGATTCCCCTGGCCAACCGGAAGCTCACGGTGAATCTCAGCCCGGCGACGCTGCCGAAATTCGGCTCGGGCTTCGACTTGGCGATCGTCATCGCGGCCTTGGCCGCGGACAACCAGCTGTCCGTGCCAGCACGGACGATCTTCTTAGCCGAGCTGGCCCTGGACGGTACCTTGCGGCCGGTGGCCGGGGTGCTGCCCACCGTACGGTTTGCGCTCGGCGCTGGCTACACTCATGTGGTGGTGAGTGCCGCTAACGCCCAGGAGGCAGCGCTCGTCCCCGGTATGCGGGTTACCGGGGCGGAGCATCTCGGAGAAGTGCTGGAATTTTGCGGGGCACCGGTGGAAAGCATTCGCACCTACCTTCGGCATCGGCGCCAACCCACCGAACAAGTGCCCGCGGCCGATGAGCCACCCCAAGATCTATGCCTGGTCAACGGCCAGCTCGAAGCCAAGCTGGCCTTGGAAATCGCAGCCGCGGGCGGTCACCATCTGATCATGGTGGGACCGGCCGGAGCGGGCAAGACGATGCTGGCGCGCTGCCTGCCGGGCATCCTCCCGCCGCTCGATGACCCCGACTCGCTCGAAGCGACGGCGATCCATTCGATTACCCGCGGCGGGCAAGGCGGCATCAAGCAACTTCAACGAACGCCTCCCTTCGTCGCGCCACACCATACCGCCTCGGCGTCGGCCTTGCTCGGCGGCGGAAGCAGAGCCATTCGCCCCGGTGCGATCACCCGGGCCCATGCCGGAATATTGTTCCTCGACGAAGCCACCGAATTTCAAGCCGGTGTGCTCGATGCGCTGCGCCAACCGGTCGAGGAAGGGCGGATCAACCTCGCCCGAGCCAGCGGACATCAACAATTGCCTGCGCGTTTCCAACTGATCTTGGCCGCCAACCCGTGTCCTTGCGGACGCAACTTTGGAACCGGCACCGCGTGCACCTGCACCCCCAACGCCCGGAGGCGCTACTTCTCCAAGCTTTCCGGACCCCTGCTGGACCGCATCGACCTCCAGGTTCGCATGAACGCGGTCACCGGCCAGCAGCTGCTCGGGCGGGATGCCGTTGAAGCCAGCGCACAGGTCCGCGAACGAGTTCTGCAGGCCCGCGCGCGGGCCACCGAAAGACTCAAGCCTTGGGGGCTGAATTGCAACGCACGCCTATCGGCCAAGGTCTTGCGCCGAGAACTTCACTACCCGCAGGCCACGCGGCGGGCGCTGGAACTCATCTCGGAGCAGGCGGATCTTTCGGCCCGCGGCATGGACCGCATGCTGCGTGTCGCGTGGACCATAGCCGACCAGCAAGAACACCAAGAGCCGACGGTGGACGATCTGGACGCCGCACTGCATTTTCGGCAAAACCTCGAGCCCCGATAGGAGATCGGTCATGCATTGTTCCTACACTCCCGAGCAGTTGTGCCTCGCAGAACTCAACACGCTAATTGAGCCAAACGACTACGCCTGCAATGGACTGCTGCAACTGATGAGCCCGGCCGAACTCGTGCGGCTCATTCGCCGCGAAGACCATGTACCTGGCGGGCTGGCAGTTGCCTTGGCCGAGGTGCTGGGGCAGGGTGCATCGGGAAGCCGGACGCTGAGCTTGCCGGTGGCGCTCACCCGCTGGCGCAAACGCCTGGGCTTCAGCAACCCGTTGGACGCACTTGACCGCATCTCTGCGCTCAACGGCGGATTACTCACGCCGACCGATGCAGCCTGGCCGGCCCAGCTCGATGAGCTCGGCCTGGGCAAGCCCCTGTGCCTATGGTGGCGCACCAGGCGTCCGCAGCTACTGGCCGTGCAGGAGGCGCAGCGCTGCATTTCGATTGTCGGCTCACGAGACTCCAGCGACTATGGACACCAGATCACCTACGAGCTGGCACGCAAATTGGCCCTGCGCGGATTTACCATTGTCTCGGGTGGCGCCTACGGAATCGACGCCAGCGCCCACCGAGCGGCGCTCTCGGCCGCGGATCTGGAGGCGCCAAGCTATCCGACGATCACGATTCTGGCCGGGGGAGCGGATAAGCCCTATCCGGCGGGAAACGAGACGTTGCTCGGGCAGATCATCGACACCGGGTTGCTGCTCTCCGAGGTGCCTCCGGGGACCGCGCCCACTCGCTTCAGATTCCTCAATCGCAACAGATTAATCGCCGCGATCAGTAGGCTTACGCTAGTTACGGAGGCTCGGCACCGGTCCGGGGCGCTGAACACCGCCAGTCACGCGGTGGACCTGGGGCGGGATGTCGCCGCGGTTCCGGGCAGTGTCTATTCACCAAATTCGGCCGGCACCCACCGACTGCTCGCCGCCGGTACCGCAGCCCTGGTGACCAGCGCGGCAGATGTGCTGGAGCTGATCGGTGTTCCATCCGAGCCACCTCGGCCGGTGCCAGAAACCGTGGATGTCCAGGACGCGCGGCCGACCGACGGGCTGAGCAAGCCGCAATCAATGATCTACGACGTGATGAATTTTGTGCAGGGAAACGTGCCGGATGAAATTTCGGCCCTGAGTGGCATTCCGATTCTGGACACCCTGCGTGCTCTGAGCGCCTTGGAACGGCTCGGAAAGGTCGAGTCCAATGGGGCGCGCTGGCGGTTGGTGCGCCGCGGATCCGTTTCGGCGAAGAACGCGGTAAATTGAAGGAGATGAAGCCCGAACTTTCCAGCCCCGCACCTCTACAGATCCCGGCGGCCATTGCCGAGCCGATCGCCGACTATCTGGATTATCTTCGCCTGGAACGCGGCCGGAGCGAGAATACCTTGCGTGCTTATGGCGTTGACCTTCGCCTCGTCGCTGGCCATCTGGCCGGAAATTGCAAGGTCCGGCAGTTGGACGAGGTGAGCGTGGAGATGCTCCGCGAATGGTTGGCTCAGCTGCACGAGGCCCAAATTTCCCGCACCACCATCGCCCGGCGTATCTCGTCGGTGAAAAATTTTTTTGCCTGGGCGCTCAAACACCAAATTGTCGCCAAGGATCCGGCGCTTCGGTTGGTGGCCCCAAAGAAGGAGCAGCGCCTGCCGCATGTGCTGCAGTCCGGGCAGATCGACCGGTTGCTCTCCCGGCCAGCGCCGGAGCCGCCCGCAGAATCTTCGGACATCCCGAAGACCAAGGCCGACAGGCAGGCGGAACAAAAACGCCAGGCGATCGCAGCCCGAGATCGGGTGATCGCGGATTTGCTCTACGCCTCGGGGCTGCGCATCAGCGAGCTGGTGTCCCTGGACATTGCAGACATTGATTTTGAACGGCGCACCTTGCGGGTGACAGGTAAGGGCAATAAGGAACGCGTGGTGCCCTTCGGCAAGCCTGCAGAGCGCGTCATCGAACCTTGGCTGAAAAACCACCGCCGCGTCTTGGCACTGCCCGAAGCCGAAGGCGCATTGCTGGTCGGAGCCCGCGGGGCTAGGCTCAATGTGCGCCAGGCCCGCCAGGTAATCGCGCAGGCTCTTGAATCGTTGGGGGACACCTCGGCGAGCGGACCGCACGCGTTGCGGCACACCGTGGCAACGCATTTGCTCGACGGCGGAGCAGATCTGCGTGCCGTGCAAGAGTTCTTGGGGCACTCATCATTGGCAACCACGCAGCTATATACCCACGTATCGGTGGAGCGCCTGCGGCAGAGTTACCGGCAAGCGCACCCGCGTGCCTGATGATTTGGGTGAAATCTAGGAGAAGTTCCCGGTACAGCTGGCGAAAGCGCGACAGTTCGGGCAAAATGGTACTTGTCGGTAGGAATTGCACTTCGACGAAGTTGACGTAGGGGAAGACGATCAACATCGTAACGGAGGATGGCATGTCTGCACCGATGACCAGAGGCGTGATCTTTATTCACTCGGCCTCTGCCGCGTTATGCCCACATCTGGAGTGGGCCATAGAGGCGGTGCTGGGTGGACCGGTCAAGATGGACTGGACCGACCAGCACGTAGCGCCTGGACTTCGTCGCGCCGAAATTAGCTGGACCGGCCCACAGGGTACCGGGGCCACGCTCGCCTCTTCCATGCGTGGTTGGCAGCATCTGCGATTCGAAATCACCGAAGAACCAAGTGAAGGCTGCGATGGCAGCCGCTGGTCTTTCACCCCGGATCTGGGGATCTTCCACGCAACCGTCGACGTCTCGGGCAACATTATGGTCGGCGAAGAGCGCATCCGTTGGGCCTACGAAAAGGGCGACGGGAACGCGGCCGTCTTCTTCCAGGAGATGTCCATTGCCCTCGGTGAAGCCTGGGACGAAGAACTTGAACCTTTCCGCCACGCAGGTGAAGATATCCCTGTTCGATGGCTCAACCAGGTGGTATAACAACTGGTTAATAAGTCTCCGGGAGACTGTCTGCGTCTTCCCGAGTAAATCCCCGGTGGTGCGGGGTGTTACCGCAATACAAACGGGATCCCGATGTGAATCGGGATCCCGTTTGCCGGCGGTGGTTCGTTAGCGCACCACGTCGTACACGTTCTTCTGGATGCCATTGGAATACACGGCCGAATCGATGAGCTCCAATTTCTGCGCCGGCAGCGAGGCCTCACTGAACAGCCGCTTGCCCGCGCCGAGCAGCACCGGGAAGACCAGCAGGTGGTACCGGTCGACCAGCTGATGCTCCTGGAGGGAATGGAGCAACGTCGCGGACCCGTGCACAATCAGCGGTCCACCATCCCCGGCACGAAGCCGCGCGACCTCGGCGGCAGACCGCAAGATCTGCGTCTGGCCCCAGTTGTCCACTAAATCATGATCGTGCAGTGTCGTAGACACCACGTATTTGGGCATCGCGTTGTACTTCGGGAAATCCTCGGTCAAATCCGGCCAGACGGCGCTGAAGGATTGGTAACTGACCCGGCCCAGCAGCATGGCTTCGGCTTCATCTTGTTCGGCTCCCTTCACCTCATAGGCCGCGGGGTCGAAATCGACGCTGGACATGGTCCACCCGGTGTTCCGGTACCCCGGTTCGCCGCCCGGGGCCTCCATGACTCCGTCCGCCGAAACAAACGCTGTTGCGATGAGCTTGCGCATGGCAGTTCCCTTCTCCCTAGGTTGCCGATACCGCCGAGCCTAACAACGCTGGGGGTGGCGAACAATAGTTCTGCCCCGCCAACCGATGGTTAAAACACCGGTGGCGGGGTGCCTCTAGAGAACTAGAGGCGCCCCGCCACCGAATCAAGCGGTAACTAGACGCTGCGGATTGCCACCACGGCGTTGTGCCCGCCGAAGCCGAAGGAGTTATTCAGCGCCACAATGCTGCCCTCTGCCGGAAGCATTGCCGGCTGGCCGGTGACGACCTTCAACGGGATCTCCGGATCCTGGTTGTCCAGGTTGATCGTGACCGGAGCCTTGCGGTTGTAGATCGCCAAGGTGGTCAGCACCGATTCGACGGCGCCGGAGGCGCCGAGCAGGTGGCCCATCTGCGACTTGGTGGCCGAGACCCAGACATCATCCAGGTGATCGCCCAGCGCGGCCTTCAGCGCGGTGTACTCCGGCTTGTCGCCCACCGGGGTGGAGGTCGCATGCGCGTTGACGTGGACGACGTCCTCGGGCTGGATGAGGCCATCGAACATGGCCGCCTTCAGCGCACGAGTCGCACCCAGACCCTGCGGATCCGGCGCGGTGATGTGGTGCGCGTCGGAGGTGACCGAGGTACCGGCCAGTTCGGCGTAGATGCGTGCGCCACGTGCCAGTGCATGCTCTTCGGCCTCCAGCACCAGTGCTCCGGCGCCTTCGCCCATGACAAAGCCATTGCGGTCGATGTCGTAGGGGCGCGAGGCGCCCTGCGGGTTGTCGTTGCTGCGCGAAAGCGCCTGCATCGAGGAGAACGCGGCGATCGGCATCGGGTGGATCGCGGCTTCCGCACCGCCGACCATGACGATATCGGCCTTGCCCGAGCGGATCAGCTCCAGCCCCACGTGCATGGCCTCGGTGCCCGAAGCGCAGGCGGAGACCGGAGTGTGCGCGCCGGCTTCGGCGCCCAAATCCAGCGACACGGCCGCTGCCGGGCCGTTTGGCATGAGCATCGGCACGGTCATCGGCAGCACACGGCGTGGGCCTTTTTCGCGCAGGGTGTCCCAGGCGTCCAGCAGGGTCCAGACCCCGCCGATGCCGGTGGCGAAGGCGACGGCCAGCTTATTGCGGTCGAATTCTTCGATCCCCGAGTCCTTCCACGCTTCGCGCGAGGCAACCACGGCGAACTGGGTGGAAGGGTCCATGCGCTTGGCTTCCACGCGGGAAAGCACATCGGTGGCCGGGACCGAGGCGCGCGCTGCGAAGGTGACGGGCAGGTTGTATTCCTCCACCCAGGAATCGGTCAGGGTGGCGGCGCCGGAGACGCCCTTGAGGGCGTTCTCCCAAAGGGTGGGGACGTCCCCACCGATGGGGGTTGTGGCTCCGAGACCGGTGATCACTACTTTGCGCGCCATCATCAAACTCTCTACTGGGCGGTGTAAAAATATTGGGGGCCGGCTTCACGTACCGGCCCGTGCGTGCGGCTTTCCCGCACGACGGATTGCCGCACCGCTACGGGTGGGCGGTAATGCTTAGGCCTGTGCGGCGGCGATGAAGCTCACTGCGTCGCCAACGGTCTTCAGGTTCTTGACTTCCTCGTCCGGGATCTTGACCTCGAACTTGTCCTCTGCCTCAACGACGATGGTCATCATCGAGATCGAGTCGATGTCCAGGTCTTCGGTGAAGGACTTGTCCAGCTGCACGTCGGCAACGTCCAGGCCGGTCTCGGCGTTCACGATTTCGGCGAGGCCCGCCAGGATTTCTTCGTTGCTAGCCATCAGGTGGCTCCTTTTCTCGTAGTGCCGGAATATTCCGGTCATTGTGTGTGGCGCAGTTCCCCGTGCGGGGCACTGTCCGGCTTAGTGAAAATTTTACTGGTTCCCACCAGGCGGTGTTCGCCTTCGGGTTAAAGCTTAGGGCAGGAGTACTACCTGAGCGCCGAAGACAAGCCCGGCGCCGAAACCAATCTGCAAGGCGAGCTTGCCCGAAACCTCAGGGTGCTCGCGGCGCATGCGGTCCATGGCCATCGGAATCGAGGCCGCGGAGGTATTGCCGTTTTCGGCGATATCGCGGGCCACCACCACCGATTCGGGAAGTTTCAGCTGCTTGACCATCTCGTCGATGATGCGCATATTCGCCTGATGCGGGATGAACGCGGCCAGATCCTCGGCTTCGATCCCGGCCTCGTGCAAGGCCTTGCGGGCCATCTTCGCCATTTCCCACACCGCCCAGCGGAAGACCGTCTGGCCGTCCTGGCGCAGCGTCGGCCACGGGTTGGCGTGTTCCTCCAGCGGTTCGTCCACGGCGCTTTCCAGCAGCTCGTTTTCGCTGCCGAGCACCGATTCGCGCAATGCCAGCTGCGAGTGGGTCATGCTGATCGCATTCCACTTCGAACCGTCCGAACCCCACACCGACGGGGAGATCCCCGGAACCTCGGAGGCGCCGATCACCACGGCGCCTGCGCCGTCGCCGAGCAGGAATGAGATGGTGCGTTCGGAATTGTCGATGTAATCCGAGAGCTTCTCCACGCCGACCACCAGCACGTGCTGGGCCAGCCCGGCACGCACCAGCGCGTCGGCCTGAGCCACCGCGTAGCAGTAGCCGGCGCAGGCGGCAGAAATGTCATAGGCCGGGGCCGGGGTGGCGCCCAAGCGTTCGGTCAGCGCGGAGGCGGCCGACGGGGTGGCATGCGGGAAGGTGACCGTGGCGACGATGACCGTATCCAGCTGCTCGGCGGTAATTCCGGCGTCTTCCAAAGCGCGGCGGGAGGCGGCTTCGGCCATATCCAGCACCGAGGTGTTCGCATCCGCGCGGTGGCGGGTGATGATGCCGGTGCGCTGGCGGATCCACTCGTCCGAGGAGTCGATCCATTGGCAGATGTCGTCGTTGGTCACCACGACATCCGGGCGGAAGGATCCGGTGCCCAGGATGCGGCTGTAGGCGTTGGTGGCCGGAGTTTTCAGTTGCACGCTCATGATTGCGGAAAGCTGCCCGTCTGCTAGTTGGCGGTGTGCTCGGCGACGAAGTCGCGGGCCGCGCCCAGGTCTTCGGGAGTTTTCAGCGCGAGGGTTTTCACGCCCTTCAGTCCGCGGCGGGCGAGGCCCACCAGGGTGCCTGCGGGGGAGAGCTCCAGCAGGCCGGTGACGCCCTGGGCTGCGAGGGTCTCCATGCACAGGTCCCAGCGGACCGGGCGGGAGACCTGGGCTACCAGCGAGCCGAGGTTCGCCTCGCCGCTGGCCACCGGGGCACCGTCGAAGTTCGAGAGCAGTAGCTGTGCCGGGGCCTGCGGGGTCAGCGTTTTGGACAGTTCTTCGAGCACGCCCACAGCGGGGGCCATATGACTGGTGTGGAATGCGCCGGCGACCTTCAAGGGGATCACGCGGGCCTTCGCCGGCGGGTTGGCCACCAGCGTTTCCAGCTGCTCCAGGGTGCCGGCGGCGACTGTCTGTCCGCCGCCATTGGCGTTGGCCGGGGTCAAGCCCAGTTCGTCAAGCTTGGCGAGCACCTCTTCGGGGTCTCCGCCGAGCACCGCTGCCATGCCGGTAGGGGTGGCGGCCGCGGCTTCGGCCATCGCATTGGCGCGGGTGCGGACGAAGCTCATCGCATCGTTTTCGCCCAGCGCACCGGCCAGGGCCGAGGCGGTGATTTCGCCGACCGAGTGTCCGGCGAGGACGGCGCCGGCGGGCAGCTGCGCACCGAACAGTGCGCGCGCGGTCACCAGTCCGGCGGCGACGATCAGCGGTTGGGCGACGGCGGTGTCCTTGATGGTCTCTTCATCCGAGACGGTGCCGTGGGCGATGAGATCGCGTCCGGTGATCTCGCTCAGGGCCGACAGATGGTCGCGAACGCCATCCACTTCGAGCCAGTCGGTGAGGAAACCTGGGGTCTGGGAGCCCTGTCCGGGGCAAACGATTGCTAGCACTCTTACAGCTTTCCAAATAGTTGCGGCTCCACGCGCGGTATTTCGGTACCAAGCTCGTGGTGGCTCTTTGTAGGAACTCTACAAAAGCTTATCGTACGCCGAGCATGAAAACCCATGTAATGCGCTTGTGTTGCGCCGGTTGAACTGTGCGGTCTCCATAAAAACCGGGGTGCGGCTAGTTCGCCTCGGCGAGCCGGCCGACCACCAGCGCGGTTTGCAGCACAAATGCGTCGCGGGGCACCAGCGGATCCCAGCCGGTCACCTCGGAGACGCGCTTGAGCCGATAGCGCACGGTGTTCGCGTGCACGAACAGCGCCCGGGCGGTCCCCTCCAGGGAGTGCCCCAGGGAAAGATAGCTGGAGAGCGTTTCGAGCAGGCCGTTGCCGGCATGGAGCAGGGGCAGGTAGACGCGCTCGATCAGCGCGGTCCGCGCCATCGGGTCGCCGTTGAAGACGCGCTCGGGCCACAGGTCATCGGCGCCCACCGGCGCGGGCGCCTGCGGCCAGGCCTTGGCCGCGGCATAGCCGGCCACCGCGGCACTGGCGGCGGTGTGCATATCCTTCACCGTGGCGGCCACCGGAGAGTAGACGAGCGGGCCCGGTCCGAAGAACCTGGCGAAGCGCGAGAGGTCGGCTTCCTCGAATTTGGTATCCGAGAGCATCAGGATCGCCCGCTCGCCGAGCACCCCCACCAGCGAGTCGCTGGAATAGCGCAGCGCCATCCGGCGCAGCGCGGCGACGAAGGTCACCGAGTTCGAGCCCGGGGTGGTGCCCACCATGATGCGGATGTTCTTCTGCGACTTCCAGCCGATGGCCGCGATGCGCGAGGACAGCGAATCCTGGGATTCTCCGTGCAGCACCGCGTCCACCACGTGGGCTTCGAGGCGCGAGTCCCAGGCGCCGCGGGTTTCGGCGGCCCGGGCGTAGACGTCGGCGGCGGCGAAGGCGACCTCACGCGAGTAGCGCAGCACCGCCTCGCGCAGCTGGGCCTGTTCGTTCTCCGCGGCGATATCGGGCACCTGGGATTCGACGACCTCCACGATGGTGCGCAGCAGCGCCAGCGCTTTCTGCAGCGAGATGGAGCGGGTCAGCTCGGTGGGGGCGGCGCCGAAGACGTCGTTCATCACCCAGGCCGGGGTGGATTCGGGTTCCTCGTACCAGGAGACGAAGGTGGAGATGCCCTTCTGCGCGACCAGCCCGAGCGCGGCGCGTTCGTCCGGCTCCAGCGAGCGGTACCAGGGCAGGGATTGGTCCAGGTATTTCAGCGCCGTGGTGGAAAGCACCCCGAGGTGGCTCTTGAGCCGGCGGATGGTTTCCGGGGTGGGCTTGGGCAAACGCACGGCGCGCGAGCGCACGCTGGATGTGGGTTCGACCTGAGGACTCATAATTCACAGCATACGGAAGTTTTCCGGTACTCGCTCGTAGGTTTGCCCCGCCGCGAAGCGAATATGAGGTTAATAACCGCAAGGGCACGAAGGCAGTTGAACTGCCTTCGTGCCCTTGCCGCCTCGGCTTGGCCTAGCTCGAGGCTAGGAGTCGCCGCCCGCGTTGCCGGAGGTTCCGGCGTTCGGGTTGTTCAGGTCGTACTTGGCGTGCGCCTTCACCGCGGTGTCCGCCGGGATCTCGCCGCGTTCTGCCAGCGAGGCCAGGGTCTTGACCACCAGGGTGTGCGAGTCGATCTTGAAGAAACGACGCGCCGCGGCACGGGTGTCGGAGAAGCCGAAGCCGTCCGCGCCCAGGGTGTGGAATTCACCCGGGACGTAGGGGCGGATCTGCTCCGGCACCGCACGCATGTAGTCGGTGGTGGCGATGACCGGACCGGTGGTGGACTCAAGCTTCGAGGTCACAAACGGCACCGGGCGAGTGGAGGATGGATCGGTGAGCACCTTGTCGTCGGCGATCTGGCCGTCGCGCGCCAACTCGTTCCAGGAGGTCACCGACCAGACATCGGCGGAGACACCCCACTCATCGGCGAGGATCTGCTGGGCTTCCACGGCCCAGGCAAGTGCCACGCCGGAGGCCAGCAGCTGGGCGCGCGGCCCGTCGGTGGTCGCTTCCTTCAGCAGGTAGATGCCCTTGACGATGCCCTCGACGTCCACATTCTCCGGCTCGGCAGGCTGGGAGATCGGCTCGTTGTACACGGTGAGGTAGTACATCACGTTTGGATCTTCGTGCTTCCCGCCGTACATCCGGTCCAGGCCCGAGCGCATGATGTGCCCGATCTCGTAGCCGAAGGCCGGATCGTAGGTGACCACTGCCGGGTTGGTTGCGGCAAGCAGCGGCGAGTGGCCGTCGGCGTGCTGCAGGCCCTCGCCGGTCAGCGTGGTGCGCCCTGCGGTGGCGCCGATGATGAAGCCACGGGTCATCTGGTCCGCGGCCGCCCAGAAGGCGTCACCGGTGCGCTGGAAACCGAACATCGAGTAGAACACGTAGATCGGGATCAGCGGCGCGTCGTGCGTGGAGTAGCTGGTGCCCGCGGCGGTGAAGGCCGCGACTGCGCCGGCCTCGTTGATGCCCGGGTGGATCAGCTGTCCGGCAGGGGATTCCTTGTAAGCCAGCACCAGATCGCGGTCCACGGACAGGTAGTTCTGCCCGGCCGGGTTGTAGATCTTGGCGGTGGGGAAGAAGGAGTCCATGCCGAAGGTGCGCGACTCATCGGGCACGATCGGCACGATGCGGTGGCCGAAGTCCTTATCGCGCATCAGGTCCTTGAGCAGGCGCACGAAGGCCATGGTGGTGGCCGCCTGTTGCTTGCCCGAACCGCGCTTGGCGAAGGCGTAGGACTTGTCCCCGGGCAGGGAGATCGGCGTGCTGGTCTCCTTGCGGCGGGTTGGCACCGCGCCGCCGAGTTCCGCACGGCGTTCCATCATGTATTTGTACTCCGCGGAGTCAACACCTGGGTGGTAGTACGGCGGCAGGTACGGATCGGCTTCGAGCTGCTCGTCGGTGATCGGGATGCGCAGGTGATCGCGGAAGCCCTTGAGGTCTTCCAGGGTCAGCTTCTTCATCTGGTGGGTCGCGTTGCGCGCCTCGAAGTGCGTGCCCAGGCCGTAGCCCTTCACGGTCTTGGCCAGGATGACCGTTGGCTTGCCCTTGAACTCGGTGGCTGCCTTATAGGCCGCGTAGACCTTGTGGTAGTCGTGGCCGCCGCGCTTGAGGTTCCAGATCTCGTCGTCGGTGTACTCGGAGACCAGTTCCTTGGTCTCCGGACGCTGGCCGAAGAAGTGCTCGCGCACGAATGCGCCGGACTCCGCCTTGTAGGTCTGGTAGTCGCCATCCGGGGTCTGGTTCATGACGTCGACCAGTGCACCGTCCGGATCGGCTTCGAGCAGGGCATCCCACTCGCGGCCCCAGACGACCTTGATGACGTTCCAGCCGGCACCGCGGAAGAAGGCCTCGAGTTCCTGCATGATCTTGCCGTTGCCGCGCACCGGGCCGTCGAGGCGCTGCAGATTGCAGTTGACCACGAAGGTGAGGTTATCCAGCTTTTCATTGGCTGCCAGCTGGAGGAATCCGCGCGACTCCGGCTCGTCCATTTCGCCGTCGCCCAAGTAGGCCCAGACGTGCTGGTCGGAGGTGTCCTTGATGCCGCGGTTGTGGATGTAGCGGTTCAGCTGCGCCTGGTAGATGGCGTTTGCCGGGCCCAGACCCATCGACACGGTTGGGAACTGCCAGAAGTCCGGCATCGAGCGCGGGTGCGGGTAGGAAGGCAGCGCGTGGCCTTCCTTGGACTTCTCCTGGCGGAAGCCGTCCATGTCCTCTTCGCCCAGTCGTCCTTCGAGGAAGGCGCGGGCATACATGCCCGGGGAGGCGTGGCCCTGGAAGAAGACCTGGTCTCCGCCGCCGGCGTGGTCCTTGCCGCGGAAGAAGTGGTTGAAGCCGACCTCGTAGAGGGTGGCCGCACCGGCATAGGTGGAGATGTGTCCGCCGACGCCGATGTCAGGGTGCTGGCCGCGGTGCACCATGATCGCTGCGTTCCAGCGCATGAATGCGCGGAAGCGGCGTTCTACGGACTCGTCGCCCGGGAATTCTGGTTCCTGGTCCACCGGAATGGTGTTCACGTAGTCGGTGGTGGTCACGTGTGGGACACCGACGGATTTCGCGCCGGCACGCTGCAGCAGCGAGCGGATGATGAACTGGGCACGTTCGGTGCCCTGCGCCTCGACGAGCGAGTCGAATGAGTCCAACCATTCCTGAGTTTCCTCGGGATCCCGATCGGATAGCTGGTAAGTCAAACCACTACGGATCTGGGAGATGTGTTCCTCTACAGCCACGGAAGCTCCTTGATTGAATTGCGGCTCCGTCGATCTGGTCTAAGTTTTGGACCGTTCAACGGGTTGGGACTTTGAGACAGGCACACTTGAGTGACGTGAGCATCTCGTTTCAACCCATACTCTAGTTCTTATGGGGAAGTGAAAAGTACACGTTTTTGACCCAAAAACGGCTTATATCTGACTTATTGAGTGACATGTGCAACTCAGTACAGGAGCTATGCGGGCAATGGTCGTGTAAGAATGATGTTAGTCACAATGCATCGAGGTAGAATTACCGGCGTGTTACGTCGTTAGCGCTTGAATGGGACGGCAAAAGAGTGTTTTGTTGTTAGTAACGCTTTGTAGCAGCAGGAGGAAATGAAGTGAGCGACGCCGTATCGGCAAACCTGGAACCCGCTAAGATTATGGGTTTCAAAGATGAAGACCTTATTCAGGAACTGGGCTATGACGAAGACGTGGACTTCGATCTTCGCGATGCTATCGAGGACCTGACCGGTTCAGAATTGCTCACCGAAGACGACCACGACGTAGTCGATTCAGTCATTTTCTGGTGGCGCGACGGCGATGGTGACTTAGTCGACGCCCTAATGGATTCATTGGATTGCCTTGATGAAGGTGGCATTGTTTGGCTGCTAACCCCTAAGCAGGGTCGGGCCGGACATGTGTCCCCAACCCAGATTCAACAGGATGCTCCCACCGCGGGGCTTCATGTAACTACAACCGAGGGTGTCTCCGAGGATTGGTCCGCCATCCGCCTGGCACCACGCAAGAAGAACTAATGATCGAAACAGGTTCACGCCTGTTCGATTTCTCGCTGGAAAATCAGTACGGCGAAACGATCACCAGCACCCAGCTCGCTTCGGGCCGGGTGCTGGTGGTTTTTTATCCGTGGGCATTTTCCCGCGTCTGTGGATCCGAACTGGCAGAAATCCAAGAACACCACCAAACGTTCCTCGATCGGCAGGTGCGAGTGGTGGCAATCTCGGTGGATCACAAGTTCACGCTGCGCTCCTACGCCGAATCCCTGGGCATCGAATTCGACCTGCTCGCCGACTTCTGGCCCCATGGGGCGGTTGCCCGGCTGGCTGGAGCCTTTGACGAAGAAAAGGGCGTGGCAACACGCCTGACTCTCTATCTGGTGGACGGCGTCGTGCAGGATGTGATGACCAGCTCGATGACCGAACCGCGCCGTCTGGAAAGCTACTTCGAGGCGGTCAAGAGGTCGCGGTGACGTTGCTCGCCGGCTTCCCTCGATTTGCACGGTGAGGAAAATGCCGGTAAATTTATCTCTCGTTGGCTTGGATAAACGCAAGGCAGCATAGAGATTTGGGCCTTTAGCTCAGCTGGTAGAGCGTCACGTTTACACCGTGAATGTCATCGGTTCGATCCCGGTAGGGCCCACCAAAATTTCATAGTTCAAAACGGCATTTAACCGATTTTGAAAACACGATTCAGCGGCTCGCCCCTCAGGGTGGGTCGCTGTTTTCATGCAGCAAGATCGTAGAGCATATGTTGGCAGTGTTAGTCCTGGTGCTCATGTGTTTTGGGTGACTTCTGTACACCCTTTTGGCACTTAACCCTTGATTGCCTGCAGTAGATCATCGAGAGGTTCGGCAGAAGTGATGACGAGGCCCAAGATCCCTCGACTGCCAATCCAAAGAACCATCTAGACGTTGTCGATTAATTCCTCAGCGATGTGCGTCATCAGGGTTCGAAAGTAGACACGGCGTTCCACAAAGACATCAACACCCGACCAAGTTGTTGATCAGAATCGACTTGTAGGGTCCTGCGGTGTCGTGGCGCAACCCAAAGTAATGCATATCGTTTGAATGGCACGGGGTTCACCGGAGAGTGTTGATTTCATAGAACGAGGATCTTCAGCGGACGGCTGTTCTCCGTGGACGGTACGGATGCCGGGGAAAGGCGATCGTGATCGGTGTCCTGCTGCCGAAAGCGCCTGTGAGCCGGAGGGTATTGGAATAGGAATGCGCTCAGCGTGGTTACTGCTTAAAGCGACGAAATTCCGTTTTGCGAAGAAGATACTGCAAAAATTCTAACTTTAGGAAACGATTTGCCTGTTCCGTTGAGCATTCTTGATCTTGCCTCCATCTCTGACGGCTCCACAGCTCGCGAGGGGATCGCCGCTTCGATGAAGACCGCCCGGCTGGCAGATGAACTTGGGTACCATCGGCTGTGGTTTGCCGAACATCACAACACCTCAAGTCTTGCCTCGAGCGCCACGGCGTTGCTCATCTCGCAGGCGGCCTCGGTCACCGAGAGGATTCGAGTGGGCTCTGGTGGCGTGATGCTGCCCAACCACTCTCCGCTGATGGTCGCTGAGCAGTATGGAACCTTGGCTAACATGCACGGTGATCGGATCGATCTGGGTCTTGGCCGCGCACCAGGAACAGACGGTATGACCGCGCAGGCGCTCAGTCGTTCCTCGGCTGATCCGCAAGAGTTTGCGCGGAGCATTTATGACCTGCAGGGCTGGTTCGGGGAAACCGGCACGGCCCACAGCATGCCGATCGTCTCTGCGGTGTCAGCCGGCATGAACGTGCCGATTTGGGTGCTTGGCTCCACGGTTAATGGTGCCTCTATTGCCGGTCAGTTGGGTCTGCCATTTTCGATCGCCTCGCACTTCGCTCCGGAACAAGTTGACCACGCGCTGAAAGTCTACCGAGAGGCATTCAATCCGCAGTCGGTGACGGCTCAGATTGAAAAGCCCTACGTGATGGCTGGCATCAACGTGATGGTCGCGGACACCGATGAGGAAGCGGCGCGAGAATTCACGGTGATAGAGCAGATGTTCCAAGATATTCAGCACGGACAATCGCGCAAGCTGCAGCCTCCGGTGGACCCAGCGACGCTGGCAAGCCACGGCGCCATGAGAAACCCGATGCTGAAGATCAAGGCGGTGGGCGCTGCCTCGACGGTGAAAGCTGAGCTGGATGCGTTTGTGCAGCGAACCGGTGCGGATGAACTCATTACGACGACCTACGCCTTCGATCCAGCTGTGCGTGATCGTTCCCTGCAGCTCCTTGCGCAGGCCTGGTTTTAACGCTTCCAGTCGTGGCGCAATCTGGGTGAGCTTGGACCGAGCCGTGATGCGGGAGACGCACGTCACTGCCTGTTGATTTGCGCGGATAGGGAATCGCAAGTAAAGTTATTCTCTGTTGGCGCGAAGGAGATTCTTCGTTCAGCAATGGTCAGGGCCTTTAGCTCAGCTGGTAGAGCGTCACGTTTACACCGTGAATGTCATCGGTTCGATCCCGGTAGGGCCCACCAAGCGAAACCCGCTTCATCTAGTCTAATCAGGCTGGATGAAGCGGGTTTTCTCGTATTTGATTGCGAAACGGGACGATCCGGCCTGACCAGACTGCCATAGCCACGGCATGCGAATGCCCAGACTGGTCGAATAAGGGCCCGACAACGAAAACCATTGGGCCTGTATGGTGCATTGAGCCCGGCGGAAAGAAGCCGACTTACGGGAGACTGGCGATTGCTCGGGCCATAGTTGCGCTGCATCTGGCTGCCCAGAAGGTGGGGCGGTAGTGCACGCACATTTACTTCGCCCGAAAATTTGGCCAGTTGAGGCTTTGCCGATTAGCCATGCGATTTATCCACGAGGCAAGTCCCAGTTGGGCAGGCACAGAGCGCACGGGTGCGCCCGGGCTATCTCCATAGATTAAAACGAGGGAGCTCGATATGAGGCCGCATTGCTCGCCATGCCCGGAGCATCCAAGTACGGGCCCGGGCCCACGCGAGGCACCGGCCCGGAGGCGTACCTGAGCGATTTCAAGCCAGAGCGTGTTCGTAGGCCCAGGCCGCGGCCGCGGTGCGCGATGGCACCTGGATCTTGGTGAAGATATTGCTCAGGTGCCGGGCGACCGTCTTTTCGCTCAGATAGAGTTCCTGGGCAATCTGCCGGTTGCTGTGCCCGGCGGACACCAACTGCAGCACTTGGACCTCGCGAGCGGTCAGCCCGCCCGGAGCGGGTTCGGCGTGGCCGACCGCCTGCAGCAGCGACTGGGCCGCGGCGCCTTGCGGAGTGGCGCCCAGCTGCTCGAAGGTGGCCGTGGCGGCCTGCATCTCCGCATGAAAGCTGCGGGTGTCGCCGACCGCGAGCAGGGAGCGGGCCAACAGGACCCGGGAGCGAGCGCAGAGATAGGGTGCGCGGATCTGCCCGAAGTCCTGCACCGCCTTGCGGGCATAGGGCAGAGCTCCGTGGGCATCGTCCTTGGAGAGCTCCAGATCGGCGTGGGCATAGGCGGCCGCGGCCAGGGTGATCAGGCAACCGGTGGCATCAGCCTGTCCGTCCAACTCGCTCAGCAACCGCTCCGCCGCGTCCCGGGCGCCCAGCCGCAGCTCGATCTCGATGCCGGCCGGCAAGAGCGCGAGGCGTTGGGCGGGCAGCTGGCGTTCACCCAGGCACCGGCGGATGGCGGCCAGGGCGGAGCCGGCCGAGCCATTGGCCAACCACAGCAGTGCTAGTCCCGGCTGCGGGTCGCAGCCATACTCCGCCGCAGCCTGGTAAGCCTCATCGGAGGCGCTGAAATCACCTTGGATGCGCAGCAGATCCCCGCGTTCGCGCTGCGCGACTCCTGCGGAATAGGGCTGGGAGCGGAGCTCGAAACGGTGGCAAGAGGTGGTGAACTCGTCGATGGCCGCACCCCAGGAACCGCGCAGGGCCAGGATCTGCCCGGTATGCAGCGAACATTCCCCGCCGAAAGCGGTAATCTGCGGACGCTCCGCCCGCCAGGCGGCCAGTGCCTCGGTCCATTGGGACACCCGGTCGATGGCGCCGATTTCCTGGCAGGCTTCGATGGCGGCGCACCAGACAAGCCCGGTGGGTATGGCCTCGCATTCCCCGGCCAAGACCAGGGCCATGGCCTCGTCGAGCATGTCGAAGCCGGCCGGCACCCGCCCGGCGTAGATGCTTGAGCGGCCGCTGGCAACCAGGGCCAGCGCCTGCAGGTCCGCGTTGTGGTGAATGCGTCCGAGCCGCAGGATTTCGGCGGCTTGTTGCCTCACGACGGCAAATCCGCCGCTCATCAGCGCCTGATGCAGCTGCAGCACGCCGTGGTAGCCTGCGGCCACCTCAAGCGCCGGCGGCAACGCGCCGGCGGCGGATCCATGCTCGGCCAGCAGGGAGCGCGAGCGAGCCAACCAGCCATTAAACAGCGCGGGCTGTCCGCTGGTGCCATAGACCATGGTGATCCTGAAGGCCGCCTGCAATGCCTGCGCCGGTTGATGCTGCTCGCCGAACTTCACGAATGCCTGGTGCAGCAGGTCAAGACCGCGGGCGGATTCGCCGGTCAAATGGGCGTGCGTGCCTCGGGCCATCAGCTGCTCGGGCTGCAGATCCTGATGCTCCGGTTGGTGCGCTGGGTCAGATTCGGGATTATCCATGGGCGTAGCCTCACTTGCGAGGTTACGCCCATGGAATTTGCTATGCAATCATCCGCTCGGTGTCCGCGGCCTTGCGCGGGCTCGATGCGCGGGGGATGATCTGCCGTGCGACGTAGGCGGCATCGCGCCCCACCCCGAAGAGGTTCATCGAAGCCTCCGAGTGCTGGAAGGCCAGTCCGCAGAAGTACAGCCCCGGCACGTCCTGGGCGACGCCGCGGTATTCGCGCGGCCAGCCGGATTCATCGAGCACCGGCAATTTCAGCCAGGAGTAATCGTGGCGGAATCCGGTGGCCCAAATGACGTTGTCCACCTCCAGCACGGTGCCGTCGGCAAGCACCGGCTGGCCGTTGCGAACCCCGGTGACTCGCTGCTCGTGCCATTTCACGCCCCTGGCGGCCAGATCCGCGCGTTTCACCCGGAGCCGCGGCGCCCCGTGCTCCAGAACCTCTTGGCGCTTGCGCCGGCCGAAGGCGGTGCTGCGCGTTTCCAGGTAGGTGTGGGCGAACATCACCAGCGGAACGACCACGTGGATCAGCGGACTGCCCCAGGGCACTGGGACCTCACCGGTGTCGCGTCCGCACAGCATCGTCGGGTGCCGCTGGGCAACTTCCCACGCGATATCGCAGCCCGAATGCGAGGCGCCGACCACCAGCACCGGGCCGGGTTTGAGCTGTCCCGGGCGGCGGTATTCGCTGGAGTGCAATTGCAGGATCTGTTCGTCGAGCTCATCGGCCAGCTGCGGGATGGCCGGCAGCTGGCCGAAGGGGCTGGTGGCGATCACGACCTGCTGAGCGTGGATTTCTCCCGCAGCGGTTTGTGCCACGAAGCGTTGCCCGTACCCGGTGAGCGAGCTGACCCGCGCCCGGCAGAGCACCGGCAGCTCGAAGCTGGCCGCATAGTGCTCCAGGAAGTCGGCCAGTTCGTCCTTGCTGGCAAAGCCGCCCGGTTCGCCGGGGAACTTCATCCCGGGCAGATGATTGACCCGATTGGTGGTATACAAGCGCAGCGTATCGTACTGGTGGCGCCACTGGTCGCCGATCCTTTCCCCGGCTTCCAGCACAAGGCAGTCTCCGCCGCGTTCCTTGAGCTGCTGGGCCGCGGAGAGCCCGGCCTGGCCGGCGCCGATGACCAGTGTGTCGACGTTGCGCACCGGCTGGGTGGGTGTTGATTTTTCCTGCTTGTGGTTGGACATGACATCCTCCATGCGAGCCATGGAAATCAGCGAAGACTTCGCTGGTTTACGGTGCCGGGAAGCCCCCGAACCGATCATGGATTTCACCTTACGCAGCCAGCGGCCAGGTCCGCGTCGGGCGATTGATGCAACGTCGCACCGCGGACCCATGGGTAAAAATACCCATGGCCGCGGCATCGTGAATGGTGCTTGTGCACGCCGGCGTGGGAAACTGGAGGCATGAGTGCTCCCGAAGAAAACGTATGGCTCGCCGCGGTGCGCGCCAATCCCGACCATGCCCAGAACTATGCTCAGCGGTGGCGGAAAATTGTCGCCGAGGGCAACGATATTTTCGGTGAAGCCCGAACGATTGATGCCATGGCCGAGCGGGGGAGCCGGATACTCGATGCCGGCTGCGGTACCGGTCGCATCGGCGGCTGGCTTGCCGAGCGCGGACACCAAGTAGTCGGCGTCGATCTGGATGAGCACCTCATCTCGGTGGCCCGCGAGGACTACCCGGCAGCGCAGTGGCACGCCGGAAACCTTGCCACGTTCACGTTGGACGACGAGTCCGGCGCGGCCCAAGAATTCGACCTCATCGTCTGTGCCGGAAATGTGCTGACCTTCCTTGCCCAGACTGAGCGGCTGCCTGCGTTGCAACGGCTGCGCGGGCATTTGGCGTCGGAAGGCCGGCTCGTTGTCGGCTTCGGTTCCGGGCGGGGCTACGATTTCGCCGAGTTCGAAGCGGATGCCGCGCAGGCCGGACTCGAGCTGCAGCAGCGCTACTCCAGCTGGAATATGCATCGGGCGGCCGACGACTTCCTGGTCGCCGTGCTTGGACGCAGCGCATAGTTGTGTCTTAGCGTTTGGCTTGCAGCCGCCACAACGAGGTGACTTCCCGCGAGCGTGCCGCGTGCAGAACGTCCGAGTGGTCCTTGGCCCGGGCGTGGGTTGGTGAGGTGTCGAGCCGGTCGATGATCTCCAGGCCCGCATGATCGATGGCTTCCAGCAACAGCTCACGGGTGCGCAGGCCGAGCAGCTCGGCGAGGTCCGAGATGATCAACCAGCCCTCGCCATCCGCGGTCAGGTGTTCGGGCAATCCGCGCAGGAACTGCAGCAGCATTTTGCTTCCCGGATCGTAGACCGCCGCGTCCAGCGAGCTTGGCGCGCTCCCGGGCAACCACGGCGGATTGCAGATCACCAAGGGGGCCTTGCCCGCGGGGAACATGCTGGTCAGCTCGGCTCGCGCAGCGTCTTGGAGGCCCAAGCGCGCAAAATTATCGTTCGCGCAATCCACCGCGCGCTGATGGATGTCCGTGCCGAGCACGCTTTTCATCCCGCGGGCCACCAGCACGGCGGCCAGCACCCCGGTGCCGGTGCCGATGTCGAAGGCCAGCTCCTTGGTATTGAGCGGCGCCTTGGCCACCAGATCAACATACTCGTGGCGGGTGGGCAGGAAGGTGCCGTAGTGGGGGTGGATCTTCGCTCCCAGTGCGGGAACGTCAACCCCGTTGAGGAACCACTGGTAGGCGCCGAGCATGCCGGTCAGTTCCTGCAGGCTGACTACCGCGTGGCCCGTTGCAGGCTGCGCCTGCTGCGCGTAGCCGAATGCCACCGCGGAACCGACCAGCGGGGCCCGGGACAGCGGCAGCGTCGCGGTGCCGCCGGGGGTGTCGAAATTCAGCGGAACCAGGAGCAGGGACATCATCCGTGAGCGCTGGGCGCGGGATTGCCGGATGGCATAGAACTTCTCGGCGTCGGTCAGCGGCTTGCGGGAGGCCTTGCCGGTGCCGGCCTTGGCCAGGCGGCGGTCGATGGCCGCCAGTAGCTGCTTGGCATTGTGGAAGTCGCCGAGCCACAGCATTGCGGTGCCCCGGGCGGCATTTCGCATGGCCGCATCCGCGGTGAGGCGATCGTCGACGACAACAAGATCTTTGGGCGCCGAGCGCGCATTAGCCGACCACCAAGTGGCCGTGGTGCGCACACTCTGGTGTTCCCAGGAGATCAATTGATCGGCGGCAATGGGTGCGTGAGAGATAAGAATCCACCTCGTCGATTCGTGGTGCTCACCCGATTGGCAACCGCGCACGAGCAGAACTGCTGCGAAGTTCGATAGTTCCAATGATACCGAGGAAACCGGGCCGGCGTGCTCCGATCTCCGGCTTGCCGCCGTTGACGAAGATCACCGTGCGCGAAGCGGACCTGCGCCCAGAACGCGCTGGCTGTGCATATGTTCCGCTGCATTTTCACTAGGTCAAAACCGCCTCTGAGGGCCTGTGACCTGTGTGTTCCAGGGGGTTCGGGAAAACCTGGTTGGCCGGCGCCGGGCTTTGCGGAAATGGTCTCTTCACTATCGGGTGGGCGAGTGCTATCTTTAACTTTGTAATGCAAAGCGCTTTCCACCGCGAACTACTTTGTGGATTGCGCGAACGGCTCGGCGAGGGAGAGGTAACGCCATGGACAACAAGAATGGGCATGAGGTGGATCCGGCCCGGATCCTGCAGGGCATCGAGGTCGACGCGCGGCAAACACGCGAGGCCCTGAGCCCGGATCAGCGCTTGCTCTTTTCGCTCTGGGGGACCGGGTGGGTTATCGCCTTCCTGGCGATCTTCTTCACGTTCGCACCGCTCGGCGCACCGTTGCTGCCCAGGTTGCTCGGGGTCGGTATCGCGGTGACCGCCTTCGTGCTTGCCATCGTATTCTCGGCCGTTCACTCGGCCAAGCGCGCGGTGGGCACCAAGGGTCCTTCGATGGTCGAAGGCGCGATCTACGGAAATACCTTCACCCTAGGCATGATCTTCGCCGGACTGCTCGGGTGGCGCCTGCATGCCTCGGGGCTCGACGCCATGGGCTTGCTGGCCTTCTCGCTGGCGGCTCTGTGCCTGGTGGTCGGTGTGCTGGTGGTCGCCGGATCGCTGATCTGGAATGATCGGACCCAATTGATCTTCGGCGCGTGGATTCTTCTCGTCGGGCTCATCTCGCTGGCGGTGCCAGCCCCCTATAACCTCTTGGCCGGTGTGCTCGGCGGACTTGGGCTGATCGCCCTGGGGCTGCTGCATGGCGCTCGGCCCGCATTGGTTTCGGGCGAGGTGGTTCGCGGTGGGCATGCAAGAGCTTGACCCGGTGATCCATGCGCAGGCAAGACTGCGCACCATCACCGTGCTCGATGCCCTGCGCGCAGGCGACAGCATGTCCTTTCCCAAACTCCAGGGGCTGCTGGGAATGACCTCGGGGAACTTGGCGACGCACCTGCGCAAGCTGGAGGACAGCCAGTATGTGAGCGTGGAGAAGATCCTCGAGGGGCGATCGCCGGTCACCTACATTGCGCTCACGAGCAAGGGCCGCGCGGCCTTCGAAAACTACAAGCAGCAGCTTCGTGCACTGCTGGCAACAACGCCTTAGCGGAACTGTCAGCCAACGCCAAGGTTCCGGACAGTTCGCACTAGGCCTTGGCAGGTAGCGTCGGAAAAGTAAGTTGTTCGATCAATTGATAGGAGAACATCCAATGGGTTTGGGCGATAAGTTCAAAAACAAGGCGCAGGAAGCCTCCGGCAAGGTCAAAGAGTCCGTAGGCGACGCAACCAACAATGAGAACCTGCAAGCTGAAGGTGTCAAAGACCAGGCAGCTGCCAAGGCCAAGCAGGCTGGCGAAGCAGTGAAGGACGCCGCCAAGGATGTCCGCGACGATCTGAACAAGTAAACGATTTTTGGCCAACGGCACTCATCGATTATTCGATGGGTGCCGTTGGCGCGTCCGGGGTCCAATGCGATTGCGGCGGCGTTCCTAGCGAGCCGCTGCGGCCTCGCGAAGGGCCCTGGCCACCGGCAGCGAGCTGTCTTCTTCCTCGGCCAGCAGCCGAGCGATGCGCGAGGCGTTGGCGGCGTAGTGGTCCGTGGACAGCGTCTGATCTATGGCGGAAGCCAGCCGGTCGACGCTCAGATCCTTGTACTTCACCGGCTCCACGCCCGCGCCTAGCGCGTGTACCCGGGCGGCCCAGAAGGGCTGGTCGGTGAAAATTGGCACCGCGATCGTGGGGACTCCGGCGCGCAAGCCTGCGGCCGTCGTGCCTGCCCCGGCATGGTGGATCACCGCGGCCATCTGCGGGAACAGCCACTGGTGCGGGGCAGCTCCGATCCCGAGAATGCCCGGCTCGCTGATTTCTGGGGCACCCTGCAAGATCGCCCGCCGGCCGCTGCGACGCGCCACGTCGAGCATGAACTCCGGATCCAGCGCCTCGGTACTGCCGAAGCCGATGAAGATCGGAGCCGGGCCCTCGGCGAGGAAGTCGGCCAGCGCGGAAGGTGGCGTCCAAGCTTCATCGCTTGCCGGCCACCAATACCCGCAGTTGCTCAAGCCCGAGCGCCAGTCCGCGGGGCGCGGGACGATCGATGAGCTGAAGCCATGCAATACCGGGGCGTTGGCACGCCTGCGTTGGCGTTCGCCGGAGGCCCGGGTGCGTTTGGGCAGTCCGAGGGCGGCGCGGATCCGTGCCACCGGGGCGTCGTACGGTGCTTTGCCGGAGCCGATGAGGGAACCCAAGGCCTTGTTTCCCAGGGCGCCGAAGCTGCGTGCGGTGCCTAGGACCATCGGCGCATAGGCCGTACTGGGCTCGTTGGGCTGTAGATGAGCGCCGATCACCGGGATGCCGAAGGCTTCGGCGACATCATAGGCGTAGGGGGCGACCGAATTTGCGATGATCACATCCGCGCCCTGTTCGGCCGCTTCGAGCGTGCCGGTGGCCGCCGAGTCGAAATAGGTCCCGAGCTCGCGCATGTACCAGGACAATTGGCTGGCGCTCGGTTTGGCCCCCGGGGCGGCGGGGCTGACTAGCGCACTCATGTCACCGGGCAGCTCGTGATAGTTGCATCCGGCCGCGGTGATCAGCGGTGCATGCGCGGCGTTGGCGGCAATGGACACCGCAAAGCCGTGCTCCTGCAGTTTTTTGCCCAGCCCGGCCATCGGAGCCACGTCGCCCCGAGTGCCTGGGGTCACCATGAGTACACGCATTTTTCTGCCTCGATACTTAATTGCGATCAACGTTCGCAATTAAGTATATAGTCAAATGGAAGCAAGGGATTACAACAGCCAAGGCGCAATTGGGAGGAACACCGTAGTGAAGCAAAAGCAACCGGCCACCGTTGGGGCCTGCGCCCGGCGCAGCACCGGCCCGAAGCCCCAGCACTCGCGCGAAAAGATTGCCCAGGCGGCCGTGGAGCTGGCAGACCGGGAGGGGATCGGCGCGGTCTCCATCCGCGGGGTAGCCGCTGAAATAGGTTCGGGCGCGGCCTCGCTCTATCGCTATGTGGACTCCGTTGAGGAATTGGTGGATCTCATGATCGACCAGGTGACTTCAGGCTATGAGCTCAATGGCCCGGACGGTAGCGCCAGCGAGCAGCTGCTCGCCCTGGCCAGGCAGGGGCGGAACATCATGCACCGGCATCCGTGGGTGGCGCCGCTGCTGCTGGCCAAGCGCGCGCTGGGGCCGCACACGCTGGCGTATCTGGAGCGCGGACTGGCGGCGCTGCAATTCACCGCGCTCACCGGGGCCGCAAAACTTCAAACCATCGCCATGCTGACCGCCATCACCTCGGCCTTCGTGCAGAACGAACAAGGCGAACCGGCGGGCGACGGCGACGGGAAGGGCGCAGCAGCACTGATCTCCGCCCTGGGGACGGGCAAGTACCCGCTGCTGGCCGAGTCGCTCGCCCAAGGTCCGGCGAGCGTGGACCAGGACCAAGTCTTCGCCACACTCATCACCACTTACCTGCGCGGCGCAGGGCTGGACTGAGGCCACCTGGCGGGGCATCGGCCCGCTAGGTGTTGGCCATAGTCTGAAATCTTCTTTGCGGCGGTGACTTGGTGTGAAAGCATTGGCAGATCGTAGTTACCACGAAGACCGGGAGTTCATTATGGCTTCACCAGCCGAAGCGACCATGGCGCAGATCAACGAACTGATCAGCCTCGATACCACCAGCCGCGACAGCAACCTGCCACTGATCGACCTGGTGGTCGGCAAGCTCGACGCGGCCGGCATCAGCTCGCAGCTCATCCACAACGAAGATGGCAGCAAGGCGAACCTGCTGGCCACCATCCCGGCGGCCGACGGATCGCGTACCGGAGGCATCGTGCTGTCCGGACACACCGACGTGGTCCCGGTCGACGGGCAGGACTGGTCCAGCGAACCATTCAGCGCCCAGGTCCGCGACGGCAAGCTCTACGGCCGGGGCACCTGCGATATGAAGGGTTTCATCGGCGTCATCCTGGCCAAGCTTCCCGAGCTGACGGCCGCGAAGCTAGCCGAGCCGATCCACCTGGCCTTGTCCTATGACGAGGAGGTCGGCTGCGTGGGTGCGGTCAGCCTGGTGGAGGAGATCACCCGCCAGGAACTCGCCCCGCGCGGAGCGATCGTGGGGGAGCCGAGCAGCATGCGCGCCATTCGCGGGCACAAGTCCATGAACGTTTTCCGAGTGGCGTTCAACGGCGTCGCGGCGCACTCCTCGCTGCCAGGCGAGGGCCTGAATGCGATCTCCTACGCGCTGCGCTTCGCCAGCTTCGTCGAAGAGGTCTCCAAGGAACTGCGCACCGACGGCCCGTCGGATGCCGCCTTCATCGAGCCGACCACCACCATGAACGTGAACCGCATCGACGGGGGCATCGCGGTGAACACGATCCCTTCGCTATGCGTGGTGCACTTTGAATTCCGTTCGCTGGCGGTCGTGGATCGCGCAGCGCTGATTCAGCGTTTCCGCGACTACGCAAGCGAGCTCGAAGCGCAGATGCAACAGGTCAACTCGGCAGGTTCGGTGGAGTTCGAGCAGATTGCCGGCGCCCCGGGACTGGAAACCGTCCAGGACGCCGAGATCGTTGGCCTCAGCGCCGCCTGCGGTGCGATCGCCACCGACGAAAAGGTCACCTACGGTACCGAAGCCGGCCTGTTCTCCGCCGCCGGAATCCCCACCGTCGTCTGCGGCCCGGGCGACATCGCGCAGGCGCACGCCCCGGATGAGTTCATCGAACTGCAGCAGCTCGTTGACTGCGAGAACTTCATTCTGCGTCTGGCCGAAGAGCTGTCCGCATGAGCACCAGCGAACAGATAGCTACCCCGCAGCAGCTGGCCGTAGCCCGCAAGGCGGTTATTTCCTCCTCCATTGGCGCCGCCCTTGAGTGGTTCGACATCATTGTCTACGCCACCTTCGCCACCACCATCGCCAAGCTGTTCTACCCGGAGTCCAATGCGAGCTTCGCGCTGATCCTGACCTTTGCGACCTTCGCCATCTCCTACCTCATCCGGCCGCTGGGCGGCATGGTGCTCGGCAGCTATGCGGACCGCAAGGGCCGGAAAAAGGCGCTGACGCTCACCTTGATGCTGATGATGGTCGGAACGCTGATCATGGCGGTGGCTCCCACCTATGCGATGGTCGGGGTCTGGGGCGCGCTGATCATCCTGCTCTCACGCATGATCCAGGGCTTCTCCGCCGGCGGCGAGTTCGGCACCGCCACGGCATTCCTGATCGAAAGCGCGCCGCACAAGAAGGCGTTCTACTCCTCGTGGCAGGTCGCCGCGCAGGGCGTCTCGATGCTTTTGGCTTCCGGATTCGGCTACGTGCTGACCACCCAGTTATCCCAGGAGTCCTTGGAAAGCTGGGGCTGGCGTGTGCCGTTCTTCGTAGGCCTGCTCATCGGTCCGGTGGGACTGTATATTCGTGCGCGCCTGGAAGAGACCGAGGAGTTCATCACCACCAAGAAGGTCAAGTCCCCGCTGGGCGAGTTGTTCAGCCAGCACTACGGGCGGCTCCTGGCCGGATCGGCGGCCATCGGCGTGGCCACGATCTCGGTGTACATGATCTTGTACATGCCGACCTTCGCGGTGACGAATCTGAATATCCCAGCCGATGCCGCGTTCCTCGGCGGAGTTGTCGCCGGCACCATCACACTGATCAGCGTGCCATTGATCGGGCACCTCGCTGACCGGGTGGGTCCGGCAAAGGTCATGACCTGGGCTGCGGTCGGCGCGCTGGTGCTCGCCTGGCCGCTGTTCAAGCTGATGACAAGCAACCCGAGCATCCCGGTGATGATCCTGGTGATCGCCTTGCTTGGCGTGATCATGTCCTTCTACTTCGGACCGTTGCCAGCCTTGATTTCTTCGCTGTTCCCGGCAGCCATTCGCGGTTCGGGCATCTCGGTGACCTACAACGTCGGGGTGACCCTGCTCGGCGGAATCGCGCCGCTGGTGCTGACCTGGCTGCTCAGCGTGACCGGATCCTTGGACGCGCCGAGCCTGTACTACATGGCCATCGCCGTGGTTTCGTTGATCGGCCTGGCCTTCATTCGCTTGCGCTACAAGCTGCGCTAGCCCTCGGGCGCGGCCCCAAGCCAAACGGCTTCGATCTTCCCTTGTGGAAGATCGAAGCCGTTTTTCGTTGCGCGCCCCTAGCGGACTACCAGCAGCACCGCGGTCCAGTGGCAGAGGAAGGCCAAGACCGTGCAGGCATGGAATAGTTCATGGAATCCGAAGACCGTAGGGATCGGGTTCGGTCGCTTCATCGCGTAGAACACCGCACCCACGGTATAGAACAAGCCGCCAGCCAGAATGAGCAGCAGAACCGCAGGGCTCGCTGCCCAATAGGAGGGGATATCCATGACCGCACCCCAGCCGAGCAGGATATAGAGCGCTACGGAGAACCAGCGTGGTGCCGATGGCCAAAAGGTCTTCACCAGAACCCCGAGTACGGCGCCGGCCCAGATGATCGACAGCGTCAACGTGGCTTGCGGCCTCTCCAAGATCTGGATGGCAATCGGAGTATAGGTACCGGCGATCAGCAGGAAAATATTCGCGTGGTCGGCGCGCCGGAACCAGACCATGGTCTGCGGACTCCAATTGCCCCGGTGGTACATGGCCGATGTCGCGAACAGCGTGATCGAGGTGAGCACAAATACGGCGGTAGACCATTCCGCGGCCGCACCCTGAGCGAGAACCACCAAGAGCAAGCCCAAGATGATGACCAGCGGGGTGCTCCACGCATGAATGACTCCGCGCCATCTGGTCTTTTCGGTTCCTGGGGTCGGCTCCCGACGTTTCCTCGGTGGGGTCGACTCGTTGGCTTCGGAGAAGTTGCCTGTCATGCGGTTCCTTAGCTAGTCGAAGACGTGTGCCTAGTTGCTTGAAGTCTACGTGAGACCAGCAGCTTCGTTTTCCACACTATTGGGCATCAAATGCACCGATGACGTATCTGTGAACGAAAGGTATTCGTCGTTCAAGGCGCTCAATTTCGGTTCTGCCTCCGGCCCTCGTGCCGGAGCGCTCTCGGGGAATTGGCGGGTTAAGCTACCTATGTGGTTGAAGATTCCGTCAAAGCTTGCTGTGGCCGATCAGCAAGCCCGATCACCTCTCAACCATCGTCATTCACTCGCGCAAATGGGAGAGGCAAATGCTGCGCCGTCTTCTAGCCGTGCTCGCGATTGGCTCGGTAGCTTCGGTCGACATTAATCATGTGGCGGCACTGAAGAATGCGTGGATTTCCGGAGGCCAGAAACTGCCCCAGCCGTAGCGGCAGACGTTAGCCAACGAACCGTTGAAACTGATGGCTTCCTCGGCGTCGGCAAATCGCCAAAAAGGCGCAAGAACGCGGCCGAGTGGATGCCGAAAAATAAATCCTTCCGGTGCCAATATGTGGCCACCCAGATCAGCGTGAAGAAAAAATACGCCTTGCCGGTAACCAAGGCCGAAAAGAATGCCATGAAAAAGGTCCTGAGAAGTTGCCGGAGCCAAAGGCTGCCAAGGTAAAGCCGATCAAGCCAACCGGTAAAAAAGTCGCTGCCATGCCGCAGATTCCGGAGAACATCAAGATCAGATACGCGGCGGGCAGCATTCACCCGGGATCGAAATGCAAGCATGCGGACACGGGCAAGAAGGGTAAGTCGAGAGCCGGAAAGGTCTAGACCTGCAAGGCATCTAGGCCGGACGCGCGACTACGCTGGCGGGTTTAGCGGCGGATGGCAAGGCAAGGGGCCCGGAAATCGATTAATGTCGATTTCCGGGCCCCTTGAGACCTTAAGCCCGAGGAGTAGGCGCCTCGGGAGCTGATCAAGCCCGTTTCTTGGTGATGAAGCCCCAGATGACCAGGACAAGGAGCGCACCGCCGATAGCGAGCAACCAGCTTGAAAGCGAGAAGAACTCGTTGACACCTTTGCCGAAGATGGCGCTGCCAATCCATCCGCCAACGAGCGCGCCGATCACGCCGAGGACCAAGGTTGCGATCCAGCCGCCGCCTTGCTTGCCTGGCAAAATTGCTTTTGCGATAGCTCCGGCAATCAATCCCAGAACTATCCATCCAATAAATCCCATGGTTCTCTCCAATGGTCTAACTATCAGAAGTGGTCGGGTTTGACCTACTTGGTGGTGGCACTACCCGTCTTTGAGTAGGAGTTCCACGACCTTGGCAATTTTTTAAGAGAATTTTTGGAAAACTCTCAACCGCCGCATGAAGGTTTACGAGTATTCGCGGTGATCCGCGAGCTGACATGCATGGACTCTGTGGAGCTCGGATTCGAGGGATTTTTTCCTTGACACGCGAGGGTGGCGCTTCTAGTCTGTTTAAATCTGCTTTTATATCAAGCAAGGCCAATAAAAGCTGATATATGTTTCGCGCACGACGGAGTGAATAATGACATTGAACAACCTGCCCATCATCGTGATGGGCGTTTCAGGAAGCGGCAAATCCACCATTGGAGCCCTTCTCGCCGCTCACCTAGGGCAGGAATTCATCGATGGGGATGCGCTGCATCCGGAGGAAAATCGCGCCAAAATGGCCGCGGGAATTGCCCTCGAGGATGCAGACCGCACCCCATGGCTGCAGATCATCGGCAACACCTTGGCGTCGAGCCGTACGGCAGGCGCACCGGTGGTCATCGCTTGTTCTGCACTCAAGCGGGCTTATCGAGATCTGATTCGATCCCACGAACCGAGCACACTCTTTGTTCACCTCACCGGTGGCAAGGACTTGATTGGCGAACGCATGGCGGCGCGAGAACACGAGTTCATGCCGAGCTCCCTGTTGATCAGCCAGCTGGCTACGCTTGAAGAACCAGGCAGCGATGAGCATGTGCTCCTCGGGGATATTGCACACACTCCAGAGCAAATCGTCAATGATCTGCTCCAGCAGCTCCAACTCCAGCACTAGACCCGAAGCGCTAATAACCTCCATTGATCAAGGAAGACAATGACATCTGAGCTCGAAATGAACTGGACGCTGGGAACCGCCGGCCTCCTTGGAGTAGCCGTGGCGGCCGTCGCGTTGCTGCTGCTGCTCATTATCCGATTCCGCGTCCACGCCTTCGTGGCGCTGGTGCTGACCAGCCTACTTACGGCCGTTGCCGCCGGTATTCCGGCAGGTTCGATCATCTCCACGATGACCAGCGGTTTCGGAAGCACCTTGGCCAGCGTGGCTCTCCTCGTGGGTCTGGGTGCAATGCTCGGACGGATGCTCGAAACCAGCGGTGGCGCCGAGGTGCTGACGAATTGGCTGATCGATAAATTCGGCGAGGACCGTGCGCCGCTGGCGCTCTCCGTCGCCTCGCTGCTGTTCGGCTTCCCGATCTTCTTCGACGCGGGCCTCGTGGTCATGCTGCCGATCATCTTCACCGTGGCTCGCCGCCTCGGCGGATCGCTGCTGTTCTACGGTATTCCCGCCGCGGCCGCATTCTCTGCCATGCACATCTTCGTACCCCCGCACCCGGGTCCGGTGGCAGCCTCCGGCCTGCTGGGCGCCAACGTGGGTCTTGTGCTGATCATGGGTCTGATTGTTGCGATTCCCGCCTGGTACATTGCCGGGCACCTGTTCGCCAAGTTCGTCGGCCGCAAGTTCGACATCCCGGTTCCCGATATCTTGGGTGCCGCGTTGGGCAACGGCCAGGACAAGAACCACTTCAAATCCTCCCCATCGGTCGGAACCGTTTTCAGCTTGCTGCTGCTCCCGCTGGGCTTGATCTTCCTGAACACCGGGCTGAACATGCTCGGTTCCGCAGGCGTGGTTGATCCGGAAGCAACCTGGGTTCAATGGTTGCGGCTCCTGGGTGAAACTCCAGTCGCGCTGATCATCACCGTCTTGCTCGGGATGTACCTGCTGGGTTTCCGCAAGGGCAAGGACAAGACCCTGATCGAGACGATCGTCGATTCGGCGCTCGGCCCGGTATGCTCAATCATCTTGATCACCGGTGCCGGTGGCATGTTCGGTGGCGTCCTGCGCGCCAGCGGAATCGGCGACGCCATTGCGTCCTCGCTGGAGAATGTCGGACTGCCGCTGATCGTTGCGGCCTTCCTGATTGCCGCCGTCGTCCGCGTGGCGCAGGGCTCGGCAACCGTTGCCTTGACCACCGCGGCTGCTATCGTCCAGCCCGCGGTGCTGGCCGACGCCTCGCTCAGCGCGCTGCAGGTAGTGTTGATGGTCCTTGCGCTGGCGGCCGGCTCGGTCATTGCCAGCCACGTCAACGACTCGGGCTTCTGGCTGATCTCCCGCTTCTTCCAAATGGACGTTCCCACCACCTTGCGGGTGTGGACCGTGAGCCAGACCCTGATCTCGCTCGTCGGTTTCGCCGTGGTCATGGTGCTCTATGCGATTGCCAGCATGTTCGCCTAGCCTCTTGGATATGTGGCGACAGCTTGCCTCCCGGAATCTGTGGATTCCGGGAGGCAAGCTGTTTAAGAATGCCGGGTAGTAGGTCGCCTGTCATCGGGCAGCTAAGTCCACCGCAGCCGTTACTTGCCGACTTTCGAGTACAGGGCGCGCACCGCGGCCCGTACTCCGGTGCTCAAGGTCGGTTCGAGCACCGGTGCGAAAAACGGTGAGTGGTTCGCCGGTGGGGTTCCGGCGGCCAGAGTTTTGGCGTCGTTTCCACCGAAATACCAGAACACGCTTGGCACGCCGATCGCCGAGCCAAGGGCTCCGAAATCCTCGCTTCCCATCACCGCTTGGCCCGGCAGGACCCGCTCCGCGCCGAATTCGGCACGGAATGCTTCGGTGAGCCTCGCGGTTTCCGCCGGATCGTTGTAAAGCGGCGGGAAGTGCGAGATGTCCTCGATCAGTGGTTCCGGGGCACCGGAGGCGCCGGCTTCCATGGTGATTATGCGCCGGATCGAGCCAAGGACCGTCTCGCGGACCTTCGGGTCGAAGGTGCGCACGTTGAGGGTGAAGATCGCCCGGTCCGGAATCACGTTTTCCTTCAGCCCCGCATGGAATGACCCGACGGTCACCACTGCGGCGGACTGCGGGGCCACCTGCCGCGAGACAATGGTCTGCAAGCGCATCACCATCGCCGCGCCGAGCACGATGGGGTCGATGGAATGCTCGGGCATCGAACCGTGCGAACCCTGGCCAAACACGGTGACCCGGAAGGAATCGGCGGTGGTCATCGCGGCGCCCTCCATGATGGTAATCGTTCCGGCCAGCCCGTTCATCACATGCTGCCCGTAGATCACCTCGGGCTTTGGGGCCTTGTCCCACAGGCCGTCGTCCACCATGGCCTTGGCTCCGGCGGCCGTTTCCTCACCGGGCTGCAGAATGAAAACGATGCTACCGGCCCAATGCTCCGTTCCCTGCGCGTAAAGCTCGGCGGTCTTGAGCGCGGTGGCCATGTGGGTGTCGTGCCCGCAGGCATGCATCACCGGAACTTCGGTTCCGTCCTCCAAAACCCCGCTGGCCCGGCTGGCATAATCCAAACCGGTGTCCTCCAGGACGGGCAGCCCATCGGTGTCAGCGCGCAGCCCGATCACCGGCCCGGCCCCATTGCGCAGCACCCCCACCACCCCGGTGCCCCCGCAGCGGAACACCTCAAGACCAAGCGCCTCCAAACGCGCCGCGAGATACGCGGCGGTCTGCTGTTCCTGCATTGAAAGTTCGGGGCTGCCATGCAAATGCTTGTAGGTGTCGAGCAGATCGGCCGCCATGGCCTCGGTCATTTTCAGTGGCTGCGGGATGTTGCTCATCGGAGTTCCTGGTCCTTTGACAAGTAGGTGCGGCGGAACCACGCAGAACCGCCGCAGTGAATCGGCTCGTTGCTAATACACCGGACCCTCCGGCGGCACCTCGCCCTCGGAGTCTTCCGTGGACGGCAGGCTCTTGCGGTCGCGTAGCACCCAGGCCAGCACGGCCGTGGAGATCACGGCGATCGCGGTGGAGAACAGCGCCATCTTGGGGGAGAGCGGCGACAGCACGAAGACCACGATCAGCGAGACCACCAACGCGATCACCGCGGCGCGCGGGGACTTCTGGCTGACGATTGCCTGGATGAGAACCGCACCCATCACCGTGGGCAGGATGTAGACCTGGACGGTGTTCACGATATCGGCGGGAATCACGCTGACCAGCCAGGTGCCGAGCAGCCCGACGAAAATGAACAATGAGGTCAGGTGAACCGCGGCCGCACCACAGATGGCAGCGACCGAGGACAGCTCACCCTTGCGGGTTCCGGGCCTCACCCCGATGGTCGACTGGGCGATCATGGCCGCGGGAAGCAGCTTATTGGAGATGTTGCCAATCATGAACGCCTGGTACATGGACGAGGCGCCGAGGATCGGGTAATAGGTCAGCGGTTCAACGACCCAGATCACGCCAAAAACCGCCGCTAGGGCGGCGAAGGCGGCGAGGACACCGGCGAGTTCAATATCGAGCCCGGAGAAGAAGACCAGATAGGTCGGGGCCGCGAGAGAGAAAAAGAGGCCAATGATCATGGTAATCCGGCCCCAGCGCGAGGTGGTCTTGTCGAAGGTTCCGAGCGCCTCGTGGATTTCGGTGGAATTGCTCATGATGTGCTCCTTGAATCCAGTGTGGGCTAGGCACGCGTAGCGAGGTGCGTGATGGCCAATGACAAGATGATGGTGATGCCCAGTGCCCATTCTTTGATCCAGGGCCGGTCCACGCGTTTGGCGAGGAGCATCAGCAGGGTCATGATCACCGCCGAGGAACCGAAGGCGACCACATGGATCCAGGATTTGGGAAGCTCGCCGATGCCGAGCACCATAAAGGCGGCGACCATCGCGGCCCCCGGAACGATCATCATGATGGCGGGGTTGACCTTGCGCAGCGCCGAATCACCGCGTTTGAGCAGCGGGGTGAGCACCAGCGTGGCGATCATCCACATGGCACCGCCAAGGCTCATGGCCGCAAGCGCCAGGCCGAAGACCGCTTGGGTATAGGTGGGGCCACCGAGTTCGGCGCCGGTGGAATTCACCGCGATGGCCGCGGCCGCGGTTTCATAGGATACCGATCCGATCAGACCAATGCGGACCAGCACGGCCGGGGTTCCGAAGACCGTGAGCAAGGCGACCGCCACCATGACTACTGCCAGCGACGGGCCCAAAGCGGAGATGGCGCCTGCATTAAAGCTTCTCTTGATCTCCGCCTGGCTCATTCCTATATGAGGCGCCGCGATTTTGGCGGCCTTCATGTAGATGATGCTCTGGAGCACGATGACCAAGAAAACGCCGACGGCGCAGGCCCAAAGCACCGGCGAATTGGCTACTGCGAGAATATCGGTGGAATTGTTGTCCACCACGGCTGGGAAGTGCATCAGCGGTCTACCCTTCAGCGCATGGTTCACGGCGGAAAGCGAGCGCCGTGTTGAACCAGTTTCATGCCCGATGCACAACTCAGGCACTTCTCGTCGGGGAACCGTTATGCCCGGTAACTGCGCCCCAAGGTTTCCGTACGCGGCGGGGCTCGGGGGTGAATGAGGCTGGCCGAAGTGAGCCCCACCGGTGTCCGAGCGTGCTCCGGGATTCACCGGCCACGAGTGTTCGGAAGACTATGCAATTGTTCGTGGCCTGTCGCCGCGTGCCACTAACCATACTTGACTTACGTCACATCGAAAACAGTTTTTTCGGGTGTTCTGCCACAGCTCGCAAGCGCAGAATAAATCTCTGACCAGCGATTAAAGGTGTCGGGCTCACTCGGGGGCGGGTCGTGGTCCGTGGTCGCGCGGCGCTATTTTTTCGTATTCGGATCGACGAATACGCGCGGTGCGCCGTCCCACAGGCTGCAGATTTCGTTGTGCGTGCGGCGCATAATGCTTTCCATATTGCGCCTTGCGCCGAGCGCATCCACATGGGAGATGCTTTCGGCAACCGACTGGTGCCAGGCCAGGGCCTCCTCATGCGGGCGTTCGGGCATCAGGCCCAGTTCGGTGCGTCCGCGCAGGATCGCGGCAATGGGGGTGGCCAGATTCGCGAACATTTCATTGCCCGAGGCGGCGAGCACCAGGCAATGAAAGCGAATATCCAGTTCGAGGAAGCGACGCAAATCGCCCTGGCGTCCGTAATGATTCATCTGGGCCGAGATCAGCAGAAGCTCTTTGCGCATCGCTTCGGGGGCAAACTCTGCGGCTAATTCTGCGGCCATCGGCTCCACCGAGATGCGCAGTTCGGTCAGCGAGCGCAGCTGGGCGCCGCGTTGCTCGCTCGCCAGGCGCCAGCGGATGACCTGAGTGTCGTAAGGATTCCACTCTTCGGGCCCCAGAACCCTGATGCCTACGCGTTTGGTGCTGGTGACTAGGCCGCACTGCGCTAGAACGCGCACCGCTTCACGGATCACGGAACGGGAAACCTGGAGCTTTGCCTCCAGCTCGGCGGCCAGGATGATCGATCCGCGCGGGATCTGCCCGTTGACGATTCGGGAGCCGAGGTGCTCAACCACATGAGCGTGCAGACTAGTTGCCATGGCGTCAGTTTAGCCAATATCTGCTGGTCAAGATGCGCTGGCACAGCCGAGGCGAAAAATAAATATGCTTTAAAAAGCGTTCAGGTCTGGGAATCGATGGGTGCGCACGCGTAGAATAGAACCCGTCACATGGCCGTGATGGAGGCCGTGAGTTCCCGGTTTCCAAAAAACGGTACAACTCCCCGGTAACTGATGGAGACTTATTTTTATGCCTGCACAGATTGGTGTCACAGGTCTGGCCGTGATGGGCGCGAACCTCGCCCGCAACTTCGCCCGCAACGGATACACTGTCGCCCTGCACAACCGCTCGGTCGCCAAGACCGATGCCCTGCTAGAGGCGCACGGCGATGAAGGTGACTTCATCCGCACCGAATCGCTCAAAGAGCTGGTCGCGAATCTCGAGACCCCGCGCCGCGTGCTGATCATGGTGAAGGCCGGCGGTCCGGTTGATTCGGTCATCGATCAGCTGGTGCCCTTGCTCGAAGAAGGCGACATCGTCATCGACGCCGGCAACTCGCACTACACCGACACCCGCCGCCGCGAAGCGGCACTGACCGAAAAGGGTCTGCACTTCGTTGGCGTTGGCGTCTCCGGTGGCGAAGAGGGTGCACTGCTCGGCCCATCGATCATGCCAGGCGGGTCGGCCCAGTCCTACAAGGCTCTGGGCCCGATGCTCGAGAAGATTGCGGCCAAGGCCGACGATGGCGCTCCATGCTGCGCATGGATCTCCACCGACGGTGCCGGCCACTTCGTGAAGATGGTGCACAACGGCATCGAGTATGCCGACATGCAGGTCATCGGCGAAGCCTACGACCTGATGCGCAATGCCGCTGGCATCGAGCCGGCGAAGCAGGCAGAGATCTTCGCCGACTGGAACAAGGGCGAGCTCTCCAGCTTCCTGATCGAGATCACCGCGGAGGTCCTCGGCCACACCGACGCTGCCACCGGCAAGCCACTGGTCGATGTCATCCAAGACTCAGCAGGCCAGAAGGGCACCGGTCGCTGGACCGTGCAGTCCGGCCTGGATATGGGGTCGCCGGTTTCGGCCATCGCCGAATCGGTCTTCGCTCGGTCATTGTCCTCGCAGCGCGAGATCCGCGCGGTGGGCCAGAAAGTCCTGGCGGCCAACACCACCGAGGTCACCCTGCCGGAGAACTTCATCGAGGATGTGCGCCAGGCGCTGTTCGCCTCGAAGCTGGTCTCCTACGCGCAGGGCCTGGACATGCTCACCTCGGCTGCCGATGAGTACAACTGGGAACTGAAGATGGACGAGATCGCCGGGCTCTGGCGCGAAGGCTGCATCATCCGTGCCGCCCTGCTCAAGGACATCACCGCCGCCTACTCGGCAGATGAGAAGCCGGTCAACCTGCTCTTCGCTCCGGCCTTCGCCGAGGCAATCGCCAAGGCCGTGCCGGCTTGGCGCCGCGTGGTCTCGGTTGCAGTGCAGCTGGGTATCCCAGCGCCGCTGTTCTCCTCCTCGCTTGCCTACTACGATGGCCTGCGCCGCGACCGTTTGCCGGCAGCGCTGACCCAGGGGCTGCGCGACTACTTCGGCGCGCACACCTACCGACGCGTCGACAAGGAAGGCACCTTCCACACGCAGTGGAGCGGTGACCGCACCGAGGTCGAGGCAGTGGACACCCACTAGTCTTCACGCATCACGAGCACACCCGCAGATTCTTCTTAGAATCTGCGGGTGTGCTCGTTTAATCGGAGGTCAGTCGGCGAGCAGCAGTTCTGCCGTGGCCAGCAGCCGCACGGCCTCCTGGGGCGCTATGCGCACCAGGGCGAAAGATGCGACCACAAGGCCGGTGATCGCGGTGCTCAGCATGCCCGCGCGCTCCGCACTCGCCTCGGGCAGCGCGCTGGCCACGCCACGGAGTATCGCGGCCTGCAACTCGGCGCGGTATTCGCCGATGATGCGCGAAATCTTCGAGTCCTGGGCCAAAGGTGCGCTGGCGGTATTGATCAACAGGCAGCCATGCGCGGCGGGCAGGGATTCTGGGCGGGCAAAAACGGCGGCGAGCCCCTGCAGGTAGTCGGTGAGCGCCGAGGCCGGAACCTGGTCTGCGAGCAGCGGGAGCAGCCGAGGCCGCACGATTTCTTCGAGGTAGCTGACGACAGCCGCATCGAACAGGCCACGCTTGGAACCGAAGGAATTGTAGATACTCGAGCGGCTGAGTCCCGTGGCGGCTTCGAGCTCGGGCACCGAGGTAGCCTCGAAGCCCTTCGACCAGAAAACCGAGCGAGCATTTTCGATGACTTCCGCGCGGTCGAAAGCTAGTGTTCTTGCCATCACATACCTTTCCACTTTCGGTAACGACCATTCCAGTATATATTGAAATGGTCATTACAAAATAACTTGGGCCACTAAGCCCGTAGGGAGCCCTCCATCATGGTTATTACCGGACTCGTGCTTGGCGCGTTGGCAGCAATCATTCACGTCTACATCTTCTTGATGGAATCCGTGTGGTGGACCACCCCGCGAGCGCGCGCAATTTTTGGAACCAGCGAGGCGGAAGCGAAGGCCACCAAGGAACTGGCCTTCAATCAAGGCTTCTACAACCTGTTCCTCGGAATCGCGGTTTTGCTCGGTGTGGTGCTTTTCCTCATGGGCCAGCCGGTGATCGCAGCCACCTTGGTGCTCACCGGTGCCGGTTCCATGGTGCTTGCCGCCACGGTACTGCTGACCTCCAGCCCGGACAAGGCCTCCGCGGCGCTGAAGCAGGGAGTGCTGCCGCTCCTCGCGGTGATCTTCATGATCCTCGGTCTGGCCCTCTAGGTTATTTCCGTACCCGACAACCACCCCCAGAAAGGTACTCATCAGGATGAGCGAATTTACCAGTACGCAGATCCAGCTAGCTAGCCGTCCCACCGGCTGGCCAACTGCCGAAAACTTCAACGTCACCACCAGCGCCTTCGGGCCGCTGCGTGCCGGCCAGGTGCGAGTACGCAACGAATTCCTATCCGTTGACCCATATATGCGCGGACGAATGAGCAATGCGCGTTCCTACGTTGCGCCCTACGGGATTGGCGAACGGATCACGGGAGGCGCGATCGGCCGCGTCGTCGAGTCCGCAGCCGAAGAGCTGCCGGTCGGAACGGTGGTGCTCCACCAGCACGGCTGGTCCGATACCGTCCAGGAAGAAGCCTCCAGCTTCAGCCAGGTTCCCGAGATTCCGGGCATGCCCCTGTCATTGCGCCTGCATATCCTTGGGATGACCGGGTTGACCGCCTATGTTGGCCTGACCGAGATTGCCTCGTTGAAGGCCGGGGAGACGGTCTTCATTTCCGGCGCCGCAGGTGCCGTGGGTACCGCGGCCGGACAGATCGCCAAGCTGCTCGGAGCCAAGCGGGTCATCGGTTCTGCCGGCAGCGCCGAGAAGGTCGAATTGCTCACCAGCAAGTACGGCTACGACGCGGCGTTCAACTACAAGGACGGCGATGTGCGCGGCCAGCTGGCCGCCGCCGCTCCCGAGGGAATCGACGTGTTCTTCGACAACGTCGGAGGCGAGCATCTCGAAGCGGCGCTAGCTTCCTTCAACGACGGTGGACGCGCCGCACTGTGCGGGGCGATCTCCGGATACAACACCACCGAAAAAGCCGCCGGCCCGGACAATATGGCCAACCTGATCACCCGCGGGCTCAAGCTGCAGGGCTTCACCCTCTCCAGCTACCTGCACCTGTCCGGAGAATTCGGGCAGCAAATGGGGGATTGGTTCGCCGCGGGCAAGATCGCCTACGACGAGACCATCGTCGACGGCATCGAGCACACCGTGGATGCGTTCCTGGACATGATGCGCGGCGCCAACACCGGCAAGATGCTGGTGCGGATCTAGCCGCCAGCACCATGAAGTGAGTGCCACTGGGCTCTGCAATGACTTTGCAGAGCCCAGTTGCGCTCCTGCTGTCTCCCGTCGCTGCCAGAGTGCATTGAGAATTTTGCCGACCAAGACCATGCGTGATTCGGTGAGCCAATCCGCGGGCCTGGGGATTCAACCATGCTTGGCGAGGCGAAATTCGCAGGCTTCGGAACTTGGCCGGTCACCGCTCGCCCCGATCGGTGCAAATTGCGGGCGTGCATAAAAACTCGATTCCCGCAGGCCACCTTGCGGTTCCCGGTGCGCATCGCAACGGCGGCCGCGGAAAGCCGAGAAAGTATCTGGCTCCTACCCCTAGGAGAGCGCCGGAGTGAAGCGTAGAGTAGAAATAGACCGACCGGTCTAATTTGATGCAGTATTTCTTCAAGGGAGAAGAATCATGCGTGTGGCAAGGGGCGATGTCGAAGTCAGGATGGAAATTCCCGGCGCGGTAATCCGTCAGCGCAAGGGATTCGGCGACGGGAGCGGATTCGAGTCCATCAGCGGTGAATACTTCACCCTCGCCGCGGGCGTGGACACCACCGCGTTGTTCGAGGGACTGGAAGGCGATCTGTGCCAATGCCCGCATTGGGGCTACGTGCTGCAAGGCCGGATCACCACCACAGATTCCCTGGGCGCTCAGGAAACGGTCGCCGCCCATGATCTCTTCTACTGGCCGTCGGGCCACAACGTGCGCGTCGATGCAGATGCCCAAATCGTCATGTTCAGTCCGGAGCAGCCGCACAGCGAGGTTATCGACCATATGATCAAGAAAGTCGGTGGCTAACCCCTCGTGGACGCACCGTCTGGTCAAATGCACCATCCGACCAAGCAGCTCCTGCTCGATGCGGGGATGCCGATGCTGCTGAAGCAGGGCTACAACGATCTTGGTATCCAGGCATTGCTCGCGGCCACCGGCACCCCGAAGGGCTCCTTCTACCATCATTTCCGGGACAAGGAAGATTTTGCGCTCCAAGTCATCGGGCAGTACATGCGCGGGGTGCACGACGGTCTCGATACATGCCTGACCGATGAGCATCTTGCTCCGCTGGACCGGGTGCGGGCATTCTTCGAGCTGACCCAGCAGAGCTACCGCGAGGAGGGCTATCTGGGCTGTCTCCTGGGAGGCCTGGGCCAGGAACTCTCTGGGGTCAGCGAGGTGTTCCGGCGCAAGATCGATGGGTGCCTGACCCAGATTGCCGAACGCATCGCGGCCTGCCTCCAGCTGGCTATCGAACGCGGCGAGGTTGCGGCCGGGGCCGACCCCCGAATCATGGCGACCCTCTTGGTGGATTGCTGGGAAGGCGCCGCGCTTCGCAGCCGGCTTCGGGGGAATGCCCAGCCGCTGAACGAAATGCTGGACTTCTACTTCACCTCGGCCGTCGGCCGCGGTACGCCGAATCCCTGAAATGAACAGCGCCTGAGCACCGTGCTCCAAGCCTCGCCGGTCTGATGGGCCCTGGCGGATCATGATCCGCATTTAATCGACCTGGCCAGCCACAAGAAGTGCCCACCGGGTTAGGATCGGATCATGTATGGATTGGATTCGACCTCCGGGCCGGTCGCGGGACTGCTGCTGCTCGCCCCGCTGCTCACCGTCCTGGTCGCCGCGGCGGGTGCTTTTGTGGCGCTCAGGGCCCTGCGCTTCCGGACTAAAATCAAAAGCGCCGAGCAATGGTGGGTGCGCGTGGAAAACGCCGTCAACCATTGCCTGGCCGACAGCACGGTTGAGCAGAATTTGGGCACCACCATGCTCGCGCACCTCCAGGGCCAGGGCGAGATGCCCGAGGGCCTGGACGAGGAGCAGCGCCGCGAATGGGAACGGCTGAGCAAATTGCGCTGGAAGGTGCAGCCCGAGGATCTGGCGATGATCCACGACATGGTCAAGGATCTGGCGCTGAGCAAGTCGCGGCGCTTTAGCTCGATGGGAATACGCTTGAATCCGGAGCTGCGCCCCGAGCACGAGACCATGATGCGCCAAGCGCAGCTGGCGCTCCGGATCGACCAGAAGCTGGGGCGCGACAGCGACCCGGAGATCTTGAAGATCTTCACCAGCGAATAGCTAGGGCCGAAGGCTCAGCTGCCGGGCATGGAATGCGAAATGCCGGCTGGGGTAGGCGTAGATCTCGGATAGCGTCATCGATCGGGAGAACAACGGGTCCCAGCGCTCCGGGAAATCCGCCCGCCGCAAGAGCGCGGCGGGGCTCACCCGATCCAGCTTCCGCTCCAGGGCATTGATGGTCAGCCACAGCCGGCGCTCCATGCGCCGGTGGTTGAACACCAGCGCCGCCGCGCAGGAGCCGGCGTAGTTGACGGGATGAAACAGCGGGGTTGTGGCGTTCAGCAGCCGGGAGAATCCGGACTGCACCCCGGCCGGGCAGCGCACCAGGACGTGGACCAGCGGGATCAGCGCGCGGACTACCATGTAGCCGAAGACCATGTGGAAGAGCAGCTGCTCATTGCTCCAGCCGGTGCCGATGCTGCTCCGGCGCAGGTCGGCCCGGCTGGCGGTGCGCAGCAGGCGGTGCAGACTTTGCGCATCCTGCCGGTAGCCCCTAACGATCCGGGACTTATTCTCCTCCATCGCAGTGCACCTCACGCAGAGAACTCGAACCGGCGGGCAACCCACCGAACTTCATTGTAGGCCCGTGCGGATTCGCTCAGCGAAGCATGCGCAACTCGATCATTTGCGGCAGCCCTGGATCTGTTTTTTCGGCCCCATCGAAGGCGAATCCGTTGCGCCGATAAAACGCCGTGGCCCGTGGATTGCCCCGGGCCACCCAGAGCACCGCCGGCTCGTCTCCCAGCACCGCGTCCAAGAGCCCCTGCCCGATGCCGCTTCCATGGCATTGGGCCAGCAAGTACAGGCTGTACAGCTGCAGCCGGTCTTCGCCATCCAGTCCCGGCCCGGCGAGCGCGAAACCCACCAGTTCTCCTTGCGACTCGGCCACGACCCGGCGCAGTGCCGGGTTCTGGTCGGCGACCAGACGCCCCCAGAGGGTGCGCCGTGACTCCAGCTGCTCCGGGGTGAAGTAATCGGCCGGCAGCTGGTTGGCGTAGCTTTGCTTCCAGCAGCGGGTATGCAGCTGGGCAAGGGCCTCGACATCGGCCGGTTCGGGGGCGCGCAGGGTGAAGTCCATGGGCTAGCCGGCGGTGTATTCGGCCAGGTGCTGGCCGGTGAGCGTGCCGGAGCCGGCCAGCTGCGCCGGGGTCCCTTCGAAGACGATGCTGCCGCCGTCGTGGCCGGCGCCCGGGCCCAGGTCGATCACCCAGTCCGCGTGGGCGACCACGGCCAGGTGGTGTTCGATCACGATCACCGTGTTGCCTTCGTCCACCATTTCATCAAGTAATCCCAGCAGCCGGTCCACGTCCGCCATGTGCAGGCCGGTGGTGGGTTCGTCCAGGATGTAGGTTCCCTGCCCCTTGCCCAGGTTGATCGCCAGCTTCAGGCGCTGGCGTTCGCCGCCGGAGAGGGTGTTCAGCGGTTGGCCGAGCTTGACGTAGCCCAGGCCCACCTGGTTCAGCCGTTCGAGCATCGCCTTGGCCTTGGGGACCTTGAGCTGTTCGAACGCTTGTTCGATGCTCAGGTTGAGCACCTCGGCGATGTTCAGCCCGTCCAAGCGGTATTCGAGGACCTTCGCGGTGTAGCGCTTGCCTTCGCAGACCTCGCAGCGCAGTTGCACTCCGGCCATGGTGGCCAGATCGGTGTAGGTGAAGCCCACCCCGTTGCAGTTCGGGCAGGCCCCTTCCGAATTGGCGCTGAACAGCGCCGGCTTGACGGAATTGGCCTTGGCGAAGGCCGCGCGGATCGGATCCAGGATCGAGGTGTAGGTTGCCGGGTTGCTGCGCCGGGAGCCGCGAATGGCGGACTGGTCCACCACCGCGACGTCCTCGCGCTTGGAGATGGTGCTGTGGATGAGCGTGGACTTTCCGGAGCCGGCCACCCCGGTGATCGCGCACAGCACGCCGCGCGGGATGTCCACGTCGATATTCTTCAGGTTGTGCGTGCTGGCCGCGCGGATCTGCAGCGGATCCTGGCCGCTGCGCACATTTTGCTTCATTGGCACCCGGGCGGAGAAGTGCCTGCCGGTCACCGTGTCGCTGGCCAGCAGGCCTGCCAGGTTGCCCGCGTAGCTGATGTTGCCGCCGTGCAGCCCGGCGCCGGGGCCGAGGTCGATCACATGGTCGGCGATCTTGATGACCTCGGGCTTGTGCTCGACGACCAGCACCGTATTGCCCTTGTCGCGCAGGTCGCGCAGCAGGTGGTTCATGCGCTGGATATCGTGCGGGTGCAAGCCCACCGTGGGTTCGTCGAAGACGTAGGTGACATCGGAAAGCGCGCTGCCCAGATGGCGGATCATCTTCACGCGCTGCGACTCGCCTCCGGAGAGGGTGCCGGCCGGGCGGTCCAGTGAGATGTAGCCCAAGCCGATCTGGATCATGGAGGCGAGAATCGCGCGCAGATTGGCCAGCAGCGGAGCGGCGTCCTCGATCACCAGCTTCACGAGCTCCGCATGCAGGTTGGTAACCTGCATGGCGGTCATCTGGGCGATGCCCAGGCCCGCAATCTTCGAGGCGCGCGCCTTCTCGCTCAATCGCGAACCGTTGCAGGCCGCGCAGGGTGCGGTGGTGGAAATCCGCTCGATCCAATCCCGGATATGCGCCTGCTTGATCTCCCGGCCGGAGTGGATGTAATTGGACTTGATCCGGGTGATCAGCCCGGAGTAGCTCATATTCGCCCCGTTGAGCTTGACCTTGCCCGGCTCCGCGTAGAGCATCCGCTCCAGCATGTCCTTGGGCATGTCCTTGAGCTTCACCTGCAGGTCCGGCTCGGTGCCCGCGGTCAACGTCTGCCAGAGCCAGGAATCCGGGGCGAAGTTCGGGGCCGTGATGGCTCCCTCGGCCAGCGTTTTATCCCAGTCGAGCAGTTCGTCCAGGTCGATGCTCGCCTCCGTGCCAAATCCCTCGCAGGTCGCGCAGGCCCCCTCGCCAAGGTTGAACGAGTACGCTCCGGCCCCACCGGCGCTCGGCGTGGAATAGCGCGAGTAGAGCACGCGCAGCAGCGAGTACGCGTCGGTGGCGGTGCCCACGGTGGAGCGCGAGTTCGCCCCCATGCGCTCTTGATCCACCACGATCGCCGCCGACAGGTTTTCCAGCACCTCGACATCGGGCCGCGGCATCGAGGGCATGAAGGACTGAACGAAGGAGGTGTAGGTTTCGTTGATCAGCCGCTGCGACTCCGCGGCAATGGTGCCGAAGACCAGCGAAGACTTGCCCGAGCCGGAGACTCCGGTAAAAGCGGTGATGCGGCGCTTGGGGATGTCCGCATCCACCCCCTGCAGATTGTTCTCCCGTGCTTGGCGGACGCGGATCAGGTCGTGGGTATCTGCAGGATGCTGGGTCATGAGCTAAATCCTACCCAGTTCCCGCAGCAGCTCCCTGGCCCGGGTGCGCAGTTCCTCGCTCAGATTGTGCAACGGGGCCGGCAGGGCGGAGTCCGAGACCATGCCGAGTTCCCGGGCCAGTCCCGCGATGGCGCGGGCGCTGCCGCCGCAGGCGGTGTAGAACTCCCACAGGCTGGCAAGCTGCCCCGATTCGGCGAGCGCACGCTCATGGTCTGACTCGCTGGCCGGCTTGGAGATCCGCAGCGCCAGCTCCGGCAGGGCTCCGGCGAGCACGCTGTACCACCCGTCGCACCCGGCGGCCAGGCCCGCGGCGGCGACGGCATCTCCCGAAATCCCCAGCGTGACGTCCGCCGGGATCACCGAACGGATGGCTGCGACGTGCTCGCGTGCCGCTTGCGGGTTAGCCGGCAGCGGCGGGATCTTGATCGACGCGACATTTGGCAGGGCGCCAATGCGCGCGTAGAGCTCCAGGCTGAAGCTGAAGTGGGTGGTGCCCGGGTTGTCATAGAGGATTACCGGCAGGGTGCTCGCCGCGCAGACCGCGGCAAACAGGGCGAACACCTCATCTTCGGTCAGCGGCTGATAACTGACCGGCGCCAGGAGCAGTCCTTGGGCCCCGGCCAGCTCGGCCGAACGCACATTCGCCAAGACCTGCGAGGTGCGCAGCGCACCGACGCCCACGTACACCGGCGTTCCGTTGGCGGCAGGCACCGCCAGCTCGGCTGCCCGGGCGCGCTCGCCGGGATCGAGATAGGCGTACATGCCGGTGGAACCGAGCACGGTGATCGAGTCGACGCCGCTGCCAGATAGCCGCTCGATGAGCGCGGTGAAGCGTGGCTCGTCGAGGCTGTCCTCGACCAGGGGAGTGAGCGGGAAGGCGCTGAGCCCGGAAAACATATCGAGGTGCTCCAAGTCATGGGCGGATAGGATGGTGTCTCTCATTAAAGCCGGGGGTAGCGCCGTGGCAGAATATGACGCGGTGCAGGTAACCTGGTGTCCCTCCACGGGCTGGAGCGCTAGCGTTTAACCGTTGTTCGGAGACGGAACGCTGCGTGGATTCGCCAAAGCGCGGGATTCTCTGGACAAAAGGCGAGAGTTGGCGGCATTGAGCCACGTCTCATCCATATGACCTGGCTCATGGTTTCTAAGAACCGAGTGCAGGCCATAACATGGTGGATGCATGTCGTGCGCCACAAAACCCGTGGTCTCGACGCCCCTCAGCTCGTCACACATCATTCGTCACCATGAAAGAAGCACATGAACCTGTTGAAAAAGATCCCACTGCTTGGGTGGATCCTTGTTGCTATCGTCCTGGGTATTCTGCTTGGGCCGGTGATGCCGGTGTGGCTGGGCAGCGCTTTCCTCACCTACAACTCGATCTTCTCGGGATTCCTGAGCTTCATCGTGCCGCTGATCATCTTGGGCCTGGTGATGCCCGCGATCGCCGAGCTGGGCAAGGGTGCCGGTAAGTGGCTCGGCGTGACGGCGCTGATCGCTTACTCCTCCACCGTTCTGGCCGGCCTGCTCGCCTACTTCGTGGGCCGCTGGCTGTTCACCGCCTCGCTCAGCGGCGGCGGCGTGGAAACCCTCGGCGAGGACTCCGGGTCCGGGTTCGAGGCCTACATCTCGCTGGTGACATCCGCCGGCGACGGGGCCACCGAGATCGTTTTGGAACCAGTCATCGGTGTGATGAGCGCGTTGATCCTCGCGTTCGTGATCGGCATCGGCCTGACCGCATTCCGCAGCACCGTGCTCTTCCGCGGTGCCGTCGAATTCCGCACCATCATCGAGATGGTAATCCGCCGCATTATCGTCCCGGCACTGCCGCTGTTCATCTTCGGAATCTTCCTTGACCTCTCGGCCAGCGGCTCGGCCGTGACCGTGGTGACCAAGTTCCTGCTCGTGGCCGTGGTCTCCTTCGCGCTGACCCTTGTGGTGCTGCTGGTCCAGTACACGGTGGCCGGTTCGATGACCGGGCAGAACCCGCTGAAGGCGCTGTGGAATATGCGTGACGCATACTTCACCGCCCTGGGTACCTCCTCTTCGGCGGCCACCATTCCGGTGACCCTCGCCTCGGCGAAGAAGAACGGCGTCTCCGATTCGGTGGCAGGCTTTGTGGTGCCACTGGGTGCAACCATCCACCTCTCCGGCTCGATGGTCAAAATCACCTGCTTCTCCCTGGCCGTGCTGCTGCTCACCGGCGGCAATGTCTCCTTCGGCGCATTCCTGCCATTCATCCTGATGCTCGGTGTCATGATGATCGCCGCTCCTGGCGTTCCCGGCGGTGCCATCGCGGCTGCCGCTGGCCTGCTGGCGCAGATGCTCGGCTTCGGCGAGGTCGAGGTTGGCCTGATGTTCGCCGCCTACATCGCGCTGGACAGCTTCGGCACCGCCACCAACGTGACCGGCGACGGCGCCATCGCGTTGATCATGCACAAGCTCACCCGCGGCAAGCTCGGCGCGCAGGCACAGGATCCTGCCGATGAGCAGGTCGAGGTCATCGCGGGCAGCGGCAAAGAGTCGCACACCTTGGCCGAGTAGCTTTTCGCTGCACCAAAAAGCACCTGGGACCAACGCGTATGCGTTGGTCCCAGGTGCTTTAAGCGTTCAACGGTTGTGCTTGTCGCGGTGGGGCCGCAGAAGTTAAAGGAACGTCGCTACGGGCTGGGGATGAGGACATTGTCGTCAATCCTGATCCATCCTTCGGATTCCAGCGCCCGCGTGTCAGAGTCATCCCTGACGAGGGAAGCCGCCCTGTTGCTGGGTGGAGCCGACGCGGTCACTATCACGTCGGTTGCTCCCAGCGAACCACAGCCGGAAAACCAATGGGGATCTGCGTCTGGGGGAACAACGATGATGCATCCGATCGAGGAATCAGCTGACCTCGCAGCGAAATAGCGTACCTGTTCGTGGGTAGTCAGGAGCCTTGAACTTTCCCGGTCAATGGTGTCTCCCAAATCAATCGCTGCGGGAAGTGCATCCTCGGAAGCGAATTGTTCCTCCAGTGCCTGAAGTCCGCTATGCCCGGAGCACGCGGTGAGGGCCAGTACCCCACCGATGCCAATGACTGCTGCAGAAATCGTACGCATACGCATTCTCGAACCTTCCGGGTGGACGTTAACGAAAGGCTACCTCAGTAAAAGGATTCAGGTCCCGCGGCTAACATTCGTTGCTCAGCTTTCATACGCAGATTGGGCAAGCAGGGCGGTAGGTTTGGAGCATGACACCGATTCGCAGAGCCGTGTACGGAATTTCGGTAGGTACGCTCGCAGCATTTTTGACTGGATGCACAGTTGACAGCCTGATCTGGGGAAACGATGGGGCCGAGGTGATTCGAACGACCGAGCAGCTTGTGAGCGATTTGGCATCGGGCGAAACATCAGGCACTGTCTGCGAGGATTCCGTTGCGGATCTCGGTGCGCCCAGCGATTGGTCGGGGCTTTCCGCTGGCGAGCCGGAGGAGTTCTTCGCGGGGCATTGGGTTGATCAAGTGGCGCTCGACCCTCAGTGGAGCATCAATCTAGAGGGTCTTCCCGAAGGAGCAGTGCCCGGCACCGACTATCCGGGAGACGTCTTTTATCGCGAAACCGACGATGGGTTATGCGTGATCGACGTGTCTTGGTCGACGCTAATTTCCGTAAACTGAGCAGCTGAGCAGCTAGGCAGCTGCGCGGAAGCTCGTCTACCCTCCGGTGTCCCGGCCACTGAAGGTGGTTGGTCTCAAATGCCGCTTCGGCTGCCTGCTAGCGAAACGCCTTCAGGGGCCAGATCGGGCAGTCCACTGGTTGCCATAACTTGCCGGCGCTTGTTCGAAAAGCAGGTTAAATGCCGGTGGCCCGGTGCCTTGGCACAGCAATTGCTATGCCAAGGCACCGGGCCACCGCAGGGGTCTCAGCGGGGGACTAGATCCACATCGCCGGGTCGATATACTCCGCCGGATCCACCGCGGGCTTATGCTCGTCTGGCTTGCGCGGTCGGTTCTGCGCCGGAATTCCGGTGACGATCGAACCTGCCGGTGCGTCCTTGACCACCACCGCGTTCGCGCCAACGGCCGAGTCGGCGCCGATGGTGATCGGGCCCAGGATCTTGGCGCCGGCACCGATGACCACGCGGTCTTCGATGGTCGGGTGGCGTTTGGTCTTGGCCAGCGACCGGCCGCCTAGGGTCACTCCGTGATAAAGCATCACGTCGTCGCCGATCTCGGCGGTTTCGCCGATGACGATTCCCATGCCGTGGTCGATGAAGAAGCGCCGCCCAATCGTGGCACCGGGGTGGATCTCGATGCCGGTGATTGCACGGTTCGCCTGCGAGAGCAGCCTGGCCGGCCAGCGTAGCGAGGGGTTCTGCCACATCTTATGCGCCAGCCGGTGGATCCAGATGGCATGCAATCCTGAATACACGAAGAAGTTCTCGGTATCGCTGCGTGCTGCCGGGTCATGGGAGCGGGCGTTGGCGAGGTCTTCACGTAACCGGGAGAAAAAACTCATATAAACAACCTTAGTGCGTGCTGCATGCTGAGGTGCCGCTGAATTGGGCACATGACAAATCGGCGCAAACCGCACCGCGGACCTATTAAGATCCAACGACGGGTCACGCCGATTTATTCGCGAAGAAAGAAACTATTTCTTAGCCGCGGATGTCATCGAAGAGCAGGGTGGAGATGTAGCGCTCGCCAAAGTCGGGGATCACGGTGACGATCTGCTTGCCGGCGTTCTCTTCGCGGGCCGCGATCTGCAGGGCGCCCCAGACGGCGGCACCGGCGGAAATGCCGCCGAGGATGCCTTCCTTAACGCCCAGGTCACGTGCCACCGAGACCGAATCCTCGATCGAGGCGTCGAGCACCTCGTCATACAGGTCGGTGTCGAGCACCTCGGGGATGAAGTTCGCGCCCAGACCCTGGATCTTGTGCGGGCCTGGCTTGCCGCCGTTGAGGATTGGTGAATCCTTTGGCTCGACCGCAACGATCTTGAGGTTGGGGTTCTTTTCCTTCAGGTAGCGGCCCGCACCAGTGATGGTGCCACCGGTACCGATGCCGGCCACGAGCACATCGATCTTGCCATCGGTATCTGCCCAGATCTCCGGGCCGGTGGTGTCCGCGTGCACCTGTGGGTTCGCGGTGTTCGCGAACTGCTGGGCCCAGATGGCGTTCTCCGAGGTGGCCACGATTTCCTTGGCCTTTTCTACCGCACCGCGCATGCCGTCGGCACCCGGGGTCAGCACGATCTCGGCACCGTAGGCGCGCAGCATCACGCGACGCTCGGTGGACATGGTCTCCGGCATGGTCAGGATGACCTTGTAGCCGCGGGCCGCGCCAACCATGGCCAGTGCGATGCCGGTGTTGCCGCTGGTGCCTTCAACGATGGTGCCGCCTGGCTTCAAGTCGCCAGACTTTTCGGCGGCATCGACGATGGCTACGCCGATGCGGTCCTTGACCGAGTTGGCTGGATTGTAGAACTCCAGCTTCACCGCGACGCTGCCTGGCAGCCCTTCACCTAAGCGGTTGAGCTTCACCAGGGGGGTGTTTCCGATGATCTCGGTGACATTGTTGTAGATCTTGCCCATGTATACGCAATCCTTACGTGACTCGATGCAGGCCGCTGATGCCCGGCGAGGGTGGTTGGAGAACGCCGTGAATACGGCGTTTCGTCCTTAAAGTTTCACTGCTAACCCTAATCGGCTCGCTCGCCGCTTAGCTCTCGTTAAGCCATTGGGCGTAATATTTCCTGACTTTTGCGAGCTTCGGGTCAATAATGACTCGGCAATACCCGACTTCTTGGTTCTCCGAGTAGTAATCTTGGTGCACTTGCTCGGCTGGGTAGAAATCTTTCGACTCCTCGATAGTCGTCACGATCGGGTCCGGGTAGAGTGCCGCGTACTTTTGCATGCTCGCCTCGAAGACCTCGCGCTGGCTTTCATCCAACGGGAACATCGCCGAACGATACTGCGTGCCCACGTCATAGCCTTGGCGGTTGAGCGTCGTCGGGTCGTGCACGGTGAAGAACATGTCCAGGATGACTTCGGCGGGAACCACCTGTGCATCAAAGATGACCGCAACCACCTCGGCGTGGCCGGAGGTGCCGGAACACACCTGCCGGTAATCCGGATTGCTGGTATGTCCGCCCTGGTACCCGGAGAGCACCGCGTGCACGCCACGGGTGCGCTGGTACACGGCGTCGAGGCACCAAAAGCAGCCTCCGGCAAGGACAAAGGTCGTCAGTTCGGTGTCCGCCACGGTCATTCGGGCGGAGAAACGATGGGGCGTGTCTAATCTGAGAATACTCACAGAGTCCATAACGTCGCGGCGTTGCATTATGTTCCTGAGCGGGCTGCACCGCGTAGGGTGGAAGCATGCAGAGCAAGGCTAATACCCCGCAGGATCCGGAGCAGAAGAACCCTGCTTCCCCGTCCGCCAACCTATCTTCCGTGAGCGATGAAGCGGCAGAGAACGTCGAGGCCGACGCGAGAACCGGTGCCACGACCCTGGGCGAAGTGCTTGAGGCCGCGGAAGAGCTGTGGCCGCAGTCGCTGGCCGAAGATTGGGATGCCGTAGGCCTGGTCACCGGCCGCACCACCGCCAAGGTGAAGAAGATCGTCCTGGCGGTGGACCCGACCTTGGAAGTCATCAACGATGCGATTGCACGCGACGCCGATCTGCTGATCACCCACCACCCGCTGTTATTGCGCGGAGTGACCCAGGTGGCGGGCACCAGCTTCAAGGGCGAGGCAATTCACCGGCTGATCGAAACAGGCACCGCCTTGTTGACCGCCCACACCAACGCCGACAATGCGATCGGTGGCGTGAATGACGCCCTCGCCGACGCCTTCGGCCTCACAGACTGCGTGCCGCTGGTCGAAACCAAGGACGGCCTGCCCGAAGAGGGGCTGGGACGAGTTGGCTACCTCGACAAGCCAATGAAGCTCGTGGACTTCGCCGAACGCGTGTATACCGTGCTGCCAGCGGTAGCCGGTGGCGTCCGCGTCGCCGGGGAGCGTCTGGGCATCGTCCGCAAGGTCGCCCTGTGCGGCGGGGCCGGAGATTCCCTCTTCGACGCGGTGCGCGCGCACAAGGCCGATGTCTACGTCACCGCGGATTTGCGCCACCACCCGGCCAGCGAAGCCCGTGAATCTGCCGATGGGGGACACCCTTTCCTCATCGATGTGTCGCATTTTGCCTCCGAATGGGTCTGGCTTTCGGCCGGGGCCCGGGCGCTGCAGAACGTCTTGCAGGATCTGGGCCATGAGGTGGAGATCGAGGTGTCGCAGATAAACTCCGACCCTTGGGACTTCGTGCTCACCCCGTAGCGATGCTGCATCATCTCGAACTCTGGGTGGCCGACCTGCGTGCCAGCACCAGCTCATTGGGCTGGCTGTTGCTGCGCCTGGGATTCGACGTCGAGTCCACGTGGGCCAGCGGCGTCAGCTATCGACAGCAGGACTTCTACATCGTGCTCGAATCCGGGCCGGACGTGATCGATGCGCCGCATCAACGGTGCGCCCCGGGAATGAACCATCTCGCGTTCCATGCCGGAAGCCGCGCGCAGGTCGATGAGCTGACCGCCGAGGCGCTCGAGCACGGCTTCTCCCTGCTGTTCCCCGCGGAGCATCCGCACGCCGGGGGAGCCGAGCACTACGCCGCGTACCTGGCGGACGCCGCCGGTTTCGAGATCGAGCTGGTAGCCCAAAGGGATTAAACAGTTTTGGTCGGTAACCCCTGAAAGGTTACCGACCAAAACTATTTCCTGGCGGTCAATTGCCTAGGTTGCGAGCTCTTCGTGCAAGCTGGCTTTCCTACTTGCAGCTCAATGCATCGTAGGAAACTTCCTTGGCGACTTCAGCTGTACCGTGGGTTGCTTTCACGGTGACGCTGCCAGCCTCCAAAGGTGCTTTTCCTGCGTTGAGCGGAGCCGAAGCGGACTTGCCCGGTCCCACATTATTCATCTTCTTGTTTCCGAATTCGCTGGAAACCTGCAGGGTAATCGGCGAATCCTCATTGTTCGTCGCGTTGACGTTAAGCATCGTGTTCTTGCCGATGCATCGGCTCGAAACGCTCAGCTCCACATCGATCGCTTCCTCAACCACGGGAACCTCGACGCCAGCCTCGGTAACCCACTTGGTTCCGGAATCGTTTTTGGTCACGGTGAAGCTGTCATAGACCTCTCCGATGGCCAGATCGGTGGTGGACGATGCGGTCTTTTCAGCCAAATAGGACTTGTAGGTCAAAGTATCCTCGGCGACATCGATCACCTGATAGGTAGTGAAGTCCTCGCCGCGCTTCACCTGCGTGGCATTGTTCTGCGTCCAGACGTTGTCGTTCTCGTCGGCCAAATCGTAGTGCTTAGCGCCAGAGTTCGACACGATGTACACCGGACCATCGGTGACACCAGCGAAATCGGTGACGTTGTCATTGTTGTAGCCACGTGAGTAAACGTGGTCGTGGCCCATCTGGACGAGATCGATGTTGTGCTTCTGGAAGACGGGAACCCATTCCTCTCGAAGCACCGGTTCATTGCGGCCCGCCGAAGCCGAATAGACCGGCTGGTGGAAGGTGACAACATTCCACTTGGATTTGCTCTTTTCCAGGATGTGATCCATCCACGCGGCTTGGAACTGCACCCAGAGGGTGGAGATTTTACTGGCCGGGCAGTCGTCCCCGGAGCAGGCGGGCAGGCTATCCGGAGTGAGGAAGCCCGCGTCGCGAGTAGCGTTTACGGTGATGAACCGCACGCCTTGATAATCGGTGAAGTACACGGTTTCTTCGGCGAAAGTGGTCCAGTGCTCAAAGAGTGCGCGGTACTGCGCGGCGGCGGCCGTATCGCCGCTGGTGAGCTTGGCAAGCTCGCCAGCGGTTTCCACCGACGGGTTGTTCCGTGGGTATTCAAAGTTGGCTTTCCAGGCGGAGAGTTTGTTATCCCCGGAGTATTCGTGGTTGCCCGGTGCCGCCATCACGTTGGCTGTGGCGGCGGACTGCTCCATGCCCTTGAACCAGTTGTCCCATTCGTTCTCATTGCTGCCGGTGTTGATGAGATCACCGGCGTGAACCGATCCGACGGCGTCGGGGGCGGTCTCCTGGGCTTGAGCGACGACCTTTGGCCACGTGGTGTCGAGGCCGATCTGCGCATCACCGTAGTAAATATATTGGAAATCGGTGACCGCGGTGTCTGCCGTGGTGAAGGAGTTCCATTCGCTGGTGTTGGAGCCGTTGGCCACACGGTAGGAGTAGCTCGTTCCAGGTTTGAGATCCTTGAGCTCGGCTGAGAAGTGCGGCAGCGGATTACCGTTAACCGGGTCGATGAATTCTGCAGCTACGGTGAGCACGTCTTCGCCTGAGGTCTCGCGGAATTCGACAGTTCCGGTCGCGGCGCCGGCGCTGCCGGCCATCCAAGAAACGTACTGGGACCTAGCCGGGGTCTCCGTTGGCGTCAGGATGACCCGCGAGATCGGGTCGATATCCTCCGTGACGTTAAGGCTCAGCTCGGGAACGTCCAGATAGATGTCGGAGCTGCCAGCGCGGTCATTATGCAGACTAATCACGACCGTGTTGACCCCGTCAACAAGTACATCTGCTGGAACTTCGAAGCTGCTCGATACGGGATTACCGTTGCTGGCACCGGCGTATTCTTGATTGCTTTCGCCGGTGAGCCGGTCATCGAGGAATCCTGCCACCTTGGTGCCGTTGATCCACATGACCAAGGCGTCATCGTAAACTACCTCGCCGGTGACGGTCAGGAAATCATCCGCGCCGCCTTCAGGCAATTCGAACTGGGTTCGGAAGAAATATGCCGGGGTAGCGGTGCCGGTTTGTCCGCCGAGGTAATGGTTCAGCAGTGTCTTCGGAGTGTAGGGGCCGACGGCACCCAAAGAACCATGCTTTGCGCCAAAACTGCCCGTCGCGCTTTTCCAGGTGCTATCGTCGAAATCGGTTGCAGTCCAGACATCCAGATTCGGCTGTCCTGCGGCAGGATCGGTGCCATCGTCGAGATATTTCCATTGAGTGCTTTCGGCCGAAACTACCACCGAATATTCCGATTCCGCAGCTGAATCGATGGGTGCTGCTTGCGCTGGGACGAGTGTGCTTCCCAGCAGAGCTATCACTGCTGCGGCCACCGAGCCGCGGCGTAGCCACGGTGTGGCATTCATCATTGGAGACATGTCTACCTTCAGGCTGTGAGCGTGTGGTCCGGCAGAGAATTTCGCCGATGGACCCAGCTAACGCCAAGATAATGTCTCGAAAGAGAACAGCAGGTGAACCTGTGATTCCTAGAATCGAGGCAGGGTGTCGAAACCTCCCCCTGCCAACGATGGTGCTATGCGCGTGGCGATGACCAACTGTGGTCCAAATGCAGCACCAGAGGAGGGCGACCTGTCGCCAGGACGTGTTCTGCGAATGCGGATTTCCAGCGTCTCTGCTTCGAATCCTCGGCAGCCGTTCAGCAGAGGCAATGATTCGGCGGGACATATCGCCCATCCGTGCCCCTAGCGGCGATGGCGATCAAACGGAACGGCTATTTTGCGGTGGTGAACTGGTGATCCGCGGAAAGCAGGATGTTCAGCGCGAGGCCCTTTTTGTCTTCGACCAGGCTCGCTTCCCATTTGGTCTTGGCCAGGGCGAGCAGTTCCTCCGGGTTCTGCGGGGCAACGGGCTGCTCCACCAAGAAGCGCGCGACCTCGCCACGGGTGTGCTTGGCGAAATGCGAAACCACCTTCGGGACGCCATTGCGCAGCTGGAACACATTCACCGCAACGCAATTGCCATTGCTCGGTTTGTACGCGGCGGCGTAGGTGCTGGAGCGTGCATCCACGATCAGCTGCCCGGCGGCGACCTCGTCAAGCACCGGCGTCAGCCGCTTCTTCCACCAGCTGGCCAGCTTGCCCAGCGGTTCGAGCTTCGCCGACATGGACAACCGGTAGGGCGGGATCCGGTCCGCAAAGCGTACGGCACCCCAGAGGGCGGATACCACGATGATCGATTCGTCGGCGCGCCGCTGCGAGGATTCATCCAGCGAAGCATAATTCAAGGCTTCGAAGAGCACACCCGAGTAGATCTCGTGCGCCCGGGCGGAAGGTTCGGTATGCAGATTAATATTGCGGGCTACCTGTTTGGCCAGCGACGCTCCCACGCCAAGAACTTCCATGGCATCTTCGCGAGCCGACACTTCCGCGAGAGCCGACAGGACCTGACCGCGTTCGGCGACGAGCTCCGGGAAGGAGAGGTCTTCGATTTCAAACACAGCGCCTTCGGCGTGGGCGGTCTTACCTTCGGAAGGCGGCAACAGAATAAGCACGCCTTCCAGCTTATCGGAGATCAACCTCCGTTTCTTTCAGCGGCGCCGGCGCCGGGCGAATCCGGGGCATGTACCAAACGGGCACCGCTGGCTACGCTGGGACCACAAGCCTGCAAGCAGCCACCACAGTGAGGAAAGAGCATGTCCGAATCTCCGGAAACCGCAATGCCTGCTAGCGCCGAGCGGGACTATGACTTGATCGTGCTCGGCGCCGGACCGGCCGGCGAGAACGTCGCCGACTACGCAACCAAACGCGGATTGCGCGTGGCCATCGTCGAAGCCGAACTGGTCGGCGGAGAATGCTCCTATTGGGCGTGCATGCCGTCCAAGGCCCTGCTGCGCAGTGGACACGCGCTGCGTGCGGCACGCCGGCTGCCCGGGGCCCGCGAGGCGATCACCGGCGGCCTCGATGCCGAAGCGGTCCTCGCCCGACGCGATTCTTTCACCAGCAATTGGAGCGACGCGGGTCAGGTCGACTGGCTGGCTTCGGCGGGGATCGAGCTGATCCGCGGCCACGGTTCTCTGGCCGCCCCCGGCCTCGTGCAGGTCGGGGACCGGCAGTACTCGGCTAGTGCCGTCGCCCTGGCCACCGGATCCGTCCCGGTGCTGCCCGCTATACCCGGGTTGGCCGAAGCCAATCCGTGGGGCACCCGGGAAGCGACGGCAACGGCGCAGGTGCCGCCGCGTTTGATCATCATCGGCGGAGGCGTGGCGGGCACCGAGCTTGCCTTCGCCTTCTCCAGCCTCGGCTCCGAGGTCACGATGCTCTCCCGCGGGGCCTTATTGAGCCGCGAAGAGCCCTTCGCCGGTGAGCTGGTCTCGGCGGCCCTGAGCGGCGAAGGCGTGCAGGTGCGCTTCGGCGACACGCCGGTGCGCGTGGCGCGAGACGGGCAAGGAATCGTGAGCGTCCACTTGGAAGACGGCACCCAGCTTCGGGCCGAGGAGCTGCTGGTATCAACCGGCAGGCGGCCGAACACGAAAGGCCTAGGCTTGGAAGCGCTGGGCCTGGACCCGCACGGTGCGTTGAGCGTCGATGACACGATGCGCGTGGCCGGCACCGATTGGCTGTACGCCGTGGGCGACGTAAATTCGCGTTCGCTGCTGACCCATCAAGGGAAATACCAGGCGCGGGCCGCGGCCGAGGCGATCGCCGCGCGGCTGGAGGGCGCACCGGTTTCGGGCGAACCCTGGGCGAAGCATGCCGCGACGGCCGATCATGCGGCGGTGCCGCGCGTGGTTTTCAGCGACCCGGAAGTTGCGGCCGTCGGGCTGACCGAACACGAGGCGCGCGGCAAGGGGCTGGATATCCGGGTGGTCGAGCTGGATCTGGGCGCCGTGGCGGGAGCCAGCCTGCACGCGGACGCCTCCGCGGGGCGGGCGAATCTGGTCGTCGAGCAGACGCGCCAGGTGGTCATCGGTGCGACCTTTGTCGGGCAGGATGTCTCCGAGCTGCTGCATGCGGCAACGATCGCGATCATCGGTGAGGTGAGCATGAACCGGTTATGGCATGCGGTCCCGGCCTACCCGACCGTGAGCGAAATCTGGCTGCGGCTGCTGGAGGAGTACCACTATCCGGCCATCACTGTGGCCAGCGGCTCATAACCGATGTCGGCGCGCGCAAACTCGCGGGGCTAGAATGGTTAACGAATGGGATGACTAGGCGATCGCGTGCCGTGCAAACGGCCCGAGGAACGTCCGGGCTCCACAGAACAGGGTGGTGGGTAACGCCCACTCGGGGCAACCCGCAGGCTAGTGCCACAGAAAATAGACCGCCAGGCTTCCTGGTAAGGGTGAAACGGTGGTGTAAGAGACCACCAGCGTCCCGGGTGACCGGGACGGCTTGGTAAACCCCACTCGGAGCAAGGTCAGACAGACTGCGTTATGAGGGCTGTTCGCCCCATGCAGTCGGGTGGACCGCTAGAGGCTGTCGGCAACGGCAGTCGTAGATAGATGATCGTCACCGCGCAAGCGGACAGAACCCGGCGTATCGGTCATCCCATTCACCATCCGCTCACCTCGGGTGAGATGATTCACAGGCGTCCAGCCCCGCAACCGGGGCGCACCGTCTAGAATGGATACGTACTTGCGGGGATGATCCTGTTACCCCGCGCCACCGCAAAAGCAATGGTGCTTCTCACGGTGCCAACCGACTTTATGGATCTGTAAGTCGGCTGAATTGGAAGGATTTTCTGTGACCCAGCAGTCTGTCGTTGCCCAGGAAGAATGGAGCGGGCGCGAAGAGCTCGCCGAGGCCATGATTCCGCTGATCGGACGTCTTTACCGCAAGAACAATGTGGTGACCTCCATCTACGGGCGCAAGTTGATCAACCAGTCCGCAATTGACATCATCAAGGCCCACCGCGTCGTGCGCCGGATCGATGGCAAGGAACTGGCCTTGACGACCACCATGCCCCTCCTTGAAGCAATTGAGACCTTGAACCTCGGTTCGGTTTCCGTTGACTTGGGGCGCCTGAACAAGAAGTTCATCGAATCTGGTTCGCAGGACCTGAACGCATTCTTGACCGCAGAGCTCGGCGACAAGGTCGGCCAGGCCGGCGCTTCGGACGTTGAGCCACAGGACGTAGTGCTCTACGGCTTCGGGCGCATCGGCCGCCTGCTGGCCCGCATTCTCATCGAGCGCGGCGGCTACGGCCTGCGCCTGCGGGCCATCGTGGTGCGCAAGGGCTCGGATGATGACATCATCAAGCGCGCCTCGCTGCTGCGCCGCGACTCGGTGCACGGCCGTTTCGACGGTTCGATCACCGTTGACGAAGCCAATAGCACCATCCAGGCCAACGGAACGCTGATCAAGGTCATCTACTCGAACGACCCAACCACCGTTGACTACACCGAGTACGGCATCAACAATGCCATCGTGGTGGACAACACCGGTCGTTGGCGCGACGAGGCTGGCCTGTCCCAGCACCTGCAGGCCAAGGGCGTCGCCCGGGTCCTGCTCACCGCACCGGGCAAGGGCGATCTGAAGAACATCGTGCACGGCATCAACGATTCCTGGATCACCGCCGAAGACAAGATCGTCACCGCCGCTTCGTGCACGACCAACGCGATCACCCCGGTGCTCAAGGCCCTGAACGACAAGTTCGGCGTCATCCACGGGCACGTCGAAACCGTTCACTCGTTCACCAACGACCAGAACCTGATCGACAACTTCCACAAGGGCGAGCGCCGCGGCCGTTCGGCGGCCCTGAACATGGTCATCACCGAGACCGGAGCCGCCAAGGCAGTGGCCAAGGCCCTCCCGGAGCTGGAAGGCAAGCTGACCGGCAACGCCATCCGCGTACCGACCCCGGATGTTTCCATGGCGATCCTGAATCTGAACCTGGAGAACGGGACCACCAAGGAGGAGCTGAACGCTTACCTGCGTGAAGCTTCGCTGACCTCCAGCCTGCACCGCCAGATCGACTACATCGATTCCCCTGAGGTCGTTTCCTCGGACTTCGTCGGCTCACGCCGCGCGGGTATCGTTGATGGTTTGGCCACCATCGTTTCGGACAAGAACGCCATCGTTTACGTGTGGTACGACAACGAATTCGGCTACTCCTGCCAGGTTGTCCGCGTGATTGAATCAATCGCAGGCACCCACCCGGTAGCAGTTCCAGCAGTGCAGGCGCAGGCAGCTAACGCCTAAGCCTCCAGCGCGCAGGGCGAAGCCCCGATCCTTGGATAAGGATCGGGGCTTCGCCCTTTAATGCGGCTGCCGAAGTTGAGTTGCTATTGTTCGGTGCATGCATTCAAGAATCCGGACCGGTGGTCGATCTAACTTCTTACGTGCCGGCGCACTGCTGGCCGCCGCGCAAATCACCTTGTGCGCGTGCAGCTCTAGCGAAGGGGCCAGTTCCCTGAGCCTGACCTCCGGCACCCCCCGTGCGGTGGTTGATGGGCAGAGCGCGGATGCGCAGGGAGCGCCGGCCGGCGAAGGAGAGGGGGAGTTGCTGGTCGGTCCGGGCGGATGCTTTGCGCTCGATGGCGATGACGGTGCACCGGCACTGCTGGTGTTCCCGGAAGCAACCCAGGTGCTCACCGATGGCTGGCCGGGCCTGGCGCTCGCCGACGAACAATATTTGGTGGGCAACGACGTGCTGTTCAGCGGCGGGTACCGCAAGTTGGATTCGGCCGAGCGCGAGGCGGTGTCCGCATGCCAGCCGCAGGGTGAGGCGTTTTTCGTGCAGGCGCCTGCGGAGAAATAACATCAATCGGCTCATTCGAAACTATGTTCTAATGCTGTTTTTCGGTTTAGGGGCGAAGGACTCAGATTGAGTTCTGCTACGCTCAACGCACCAAGACCGGGGGACTGCGACCATGCGACCAGAGCTATTATTGCCCGCAAGGATGGCCAGCCAGCTGCTGCTGGAGCCGGCAGAATCGATTCTAAGCGCCGCTGGGCATATGCTGGCTGTCCAGTCCCAGGATTTCACTGCCGGTCGCTACGCGCTGGCTCAGCGCGCGGGGATCGGCGTGACCAGGGCGCAGGTGGACGAACTGTTCAACTCCGGCAAGCTGGTACGTTCCTGGACCATGCGCGGCACCCTGCACATCTGCTTGCCGCAAGACCTCAAGTGGCTTATGGAAAGCACCAAGGAACGCACTCTGCGCTCGAACGCGCCACGGCTGCGCGAATTGCTAATTGATGCCAACGCCATTGAGCAGGCCGCCGGGGTCGTTGCCAGCTATCTGGCAGATCACGGTCGCGCCAGCCGTGACGCCCTGTTCGCCGAATTGAATTCGCACGGTATGCCCACCGCCGGGCAGCGCGGGATCCACTTGCTGATGGTGCTGGTGCAACACGGGCTGATCTGCCTAGGCCCGATTCCGGCCGATGCAAAGCTGGCCGCCCAGGATTTTGTGCTGCTAGAGCGCTGGGTTACCGAGCATCAAGAGCCGGAGAATCCGCTGCATGAGCTATTGCTGCGCTATCTCGGCTCCCACGGTCCGGCGACCCTGCGCGACGCCGCTTGGTATACGGGCCAAACGCTCACCACCATGCGGCGAACGGCAAGCGAGCTCGGCACGAGCCTTGTGCAGGTAGGCGTCGACGAGCATGGAGATGCTTACTGGGTAGTGACCGGCTCCCGTGCCGAGCAAAGCCTGGAAGCACCAGGCCTCCCCGGCCTTCCACTGCGGCTGCTGGGTGGATTCGATGAGTACTACCTGTCCTATGCCAACAGGAGACCGATTGCTGACGAAGCGATGCAGCGGCAGATCGCTCCCGGAAAGAACGGAATGTTCTTGCCGTTCTGGCTCGAACAAGGGCGAGCAAAAGAGGTCTGGAACGCCAAAGCAGCGCCGGCCGATCCCATCGGTGCGGCGCTGCATCAGCGGTATCTAGAGTTCAGGACCATCCGGCAACCGGCGAAGGATTAGTGTCCGAAAGGGTCTTCGTCGGTCCCAGGTAGCCAGGTAGCACCCGGAACGCCCCAGCCCAGCGCCTTCTTCGCCTTCAGCCAGCGCTTATCCCAGCGTGGCACGAGCTTGTCCACGTACAGGAATCCGTCAAGATGATCGAATTCGTGCTGCATGATGCGGGCGAACCAGCCATCGGCTTCGAAGGAGACCGGCTTGCCGAATTCGTCCACGCCTTCAACCTTGGCGTAATCGGCGCGCTTGAGCGGGAAGTTCAATCCCGGAACAGAAAGGCAGCCTTCGGCTTCTTCGTCCGGATCCGGGTTCGCCTGGGACACCTTTGAGAGGGTCAGTACGGGGTTGATCAGTACGCCGCGTTCCGGCGCGCTGTCCTGATCCGCATAGATGTAGGTGAAGATGCGCAGGCCAACGCCGATCTGAGGTGCTGCCAGGCCAACCCCGTGCGCCGCGTCCATGGTGGCATGCATGTCGGCAACGAGTTGACGAAGCTCGTCATTAAACTCGGTGACTTCAGCGGCGCGCTGATGCAGTACGGGTTCTCCATAAACGGTGATCTGCCGAATGGGCACGTGATCGGTTCCTTTCGAAAGTGCTTAGGGTGCTTATCCAATAGTTTCACGGCTGATCGGAGTTGTGCCACCACGCAGTTTCAGCAAAACTTCTCACCCGTGGCCTTGGCGGGGAGCCCGCCGGGCGCTGCTGCCCTCGTGCCTTAGGGCAGTTCCGCGGGAATTCCACTGATTTACTAGTCAATATCCATAGTTGAGGCACCACGGTGGTACCTGGGCATGCCTCCGCAAGGTGAAATCCAGGTAGCGCACCGGGCGCAGGTGATATGCGCCTCAGCGCGATAGGGAGGTGCTAAGCAGCTGCAGATACAGGTGTGACCGTGAAGCGCCGGAAGCTGAGCAGGTGTTTCGAACAAGGGTTCGAATGTATATTCGAATGCTTTTGGTTCGAGCAAAGCGGTGTGAATGAACGCAGTTAAGCGGGAAAGGCTAGCGCCCCCATGGCGCTAGCCTCCCGCAGAGCTTGTTAGGCGCTCTTGCTGATGCGAGTGTCTAAAAGCTTTGTCCCCAATGAATCGAATTTTGAATCCCCCAAGATTCCTCATGCATAATTCGATCCCCACGCGCACTAGTCTAGGGCGGCAAACCCATGTTGAGCAGTGCAAACCGGACACTAGGTAGTCTTTGGCCCGGATACAGGTATCGTTTTGAAGTCCTCATCGAGGATTTCATCAAAGACCGCCCCCGAATCACTGACCGGAAGCAGCTGGCGACGATCGGTGATGCCTAATTTAGCGTAGGACCGCTGTAGGTGGCCTTCCACCGTACGCGGGGAGAGGAATAGCTCCTCGGCGATTTCTTGATTGCTGCTACCACGCGCGGCCATCACGCAGACTGCGTATTCGCGTTCGGTTAACAGGGAGCGGACGATACGCCCGCGCCCCAGCGAGGGAGTGTTGACTGCTGCCAGCGGGGCAGCCAGTTCCACGCAGAGCCCGAGCAACCGCGTGGCGAGCGCTCGCCGACCAAGATTCCGCGCCCGCGAAGAGGCGCGATGAGCAAATTCCGCCGCATAGAGCGGGCGGCCGGCTGAGGCATGCACTTCGCAAAGCCGCTCAATGCCCTCCTCGCTCAGCGAGTCCAGAACCCCCGCGTATCCGGCAATTGCCCGTGCCAGGGGTCCCTGGACCTGCTCAGCGGCAGCTTGGAGCTGTGCCTCGTCCTCGGAAAGCTCCAGTCGCCATGCGTCATGAAGCAAGCGCATCCTCAGCAGCTTGCGGCCGAACTTGTCCGCATGGGCCAAGCACCGCTGCAGATGCTCCAGCGCGGCCTGCCGGCCTTCGAGCTCAAGGATCACCGGCAGTAGGTAGCGTTGGGCCAGCGGGCGCATGATCTGCCCAGCCACGTCGGGGGCCGAACGAGCCATATCGTAGTGGAGACGAGCCCTGGGGATATCTCCAATCATTACCGCGGCCGCCGCCGCGAATGAGGAGGTAAACCCGGCAACCAGATAGGGATCGGACACCGAAATGAGGGCGAGCGCCTGCTCAAAAGACCCAAGGGCCTCAACGGCCAGTCCCTGTTCCAAGAACTCAATGCCGATGCCGGTCGAATAATTTGACGGGTTCAAGGCCAGAGTCGTGAAATCAATGTCGCCCAATATTGAAGCCAGCGCCTCACCGCCGCCGCCCAAGGCCGACATCAATGCCGGTAGTGCAAAAACTATCTCCGACTGCACCGCCGGGGTGGCGCTTTTCCAGAAGCCGTCCGCGACCACGTCCAAAACTTCTTCGAGCGCGTCAACCGGTCTGCCGGCATAGCAATCTTCGATAATCGCATGAGCTAGGCAAGCGGTGCGCAGTTCGGGCGAGATCCTCTCATCACGCGCATATTCACGAAGCTTGGAGGAGTCCACAATTTGCTGCGCCCGGGCGCGGAGGATCAATCCGAACGCGCGGCTCTCGACCGGATCCTGCGGTCCCGATTCAATGATTTCCAGAGCTAGGTCAGGACGCGCCAGACCGGAAAAAGCAATCCTGGCTGCCACGCCTCGTACCTCGGCACTGCCGGTCCGGAGCAGGGGCTTGAGTACCGCTAGGGCGGCCTCTGACTTCGCTAGTTCATACAGGGCATCTGCCCGAAGCACCAAGAGCTTCTCCAGCATCCGCTTGTCCGTGAAGGATTCGTGCCTCACGGAATCCGTCAATGCGACCACCTGCGCGAAACGGCGCGCATCGGCCGACCCCACAACGTCTTCGAACAACTCGGACGCCGGAACCTCGATCCCCAGCTGCACGCGGTGAGTGGTGAATCGTGCGCGCGCTTGCGAAGTCAACACCTCGCGGGGAAAAGCGCTGTCGGCGCGCTGCAGATAACCGCGAAGCTTCGTTGGGGACAAGGTGCTCAAGACGCTTTGCGCGGATAGCCCCGCACTCAGCTCAACCGCTAGGTCGCGCTCGCCGGTAGCCTCATCCAGGGAAAGCACAATGAGTTTGGCCAGCCGGGAGTCCAATAGGTTCGATAGCAAGTCGCCGAATAAACGCTGTGCCAGCGGATAAGGCAGCCTTCCGGTGACCGACAGCAGTTCTACGGCCTCGCGGATTTCTTCTGGCTGGTCTTTGAGTCGCGACGAAATGAGGTCGGTAATTCGCGAACCTTGGGGATTCCATTGCCGGTCGAGGGTCCAGTAGCAGCCCTTCAGCGTCAGCGCTCGCGCAGTTCGCGCATCAAGGGTGAGCTCGCGCAGATGCAGCGCGTTGCCGCCGGAAAACTCTAGCAGCATCTCAACGGTGGCGGAATTGACCTGGCCGCCGAGCACATGCTTGAGAATGGCTTCGGTGTCTTCGAAGGTCAGTGCGGAGAGCCCGATGCGCTTTGAATGAGAATCGGAGCGGAGGCCCCGCAGCGGCTGTGGCAGTTCATGGACGGCAGTGGTTGCCATGACCAATTGGATGCTTCGGGTCACCGACAGATGGGCCAGTACCGCTGCGCTTTGTTCATCGGCGAATTCGGCTTGATCCAGAAGAATGCACAGTTTTTCATTCGTGGTGTATTGAACCAGCGAAGAGATCATTTCACCCGGTGTAGAACCGGCGTTCTTCAACGGCAGCTGCGCGCAGAGAGTTGTTAGCAGTGCGAAAGGAACAAGCTCAAGAGCCTTCGCCGCGGTGAGCCAATACAACTTCTCCTCGGTACCCAAGAGGATTTGACGGGCAAGCGTCGTACGCCCGGTTCCCTGCTGGCCAACCACAAATATCGCGGCTCCTTGCACTGTTGCCGAGCGGGCTTCCCGAAAACTGCTTTGGAGCGAGGGAAGCACCGTCGGTAGTGCGCTGCGGAGACCAGCCATAGGCACCAGTGTGTACTTCGCTCCGTGGCCGGTCAAGTAGCGAAGTTCCTAATACAGGTAGAGATCGCGCTGTACAGCAGGCGCTTGACTGGAATACTCTACGCATGCGTTGCTCGCATCAATTTACTATTGCAGTGGACCAGGGCTAATTCCAGTGGATATTAAACTTTGCGTGTGGAATTATGGGGAAATTTGCAAGCGGTGCCGCGAGCGGCGTGCAGCAGTTTAAAAAGAAAAACAAAATCGGCCTGATCCGTAACTTTCGTTTTGGATCAGACCGATAATCAGGGGTGAGTAACGGGGCTTGAACCCGCGACCTTCTGGACCACAACCAGACGCTCTACCAACTGAGCTATACCCACCATGTTTACTTAGCTACTAGTCGGAACGTCAGAGACGCTCGAACTGATTTCAAGCAACGAGAAATACTATACACGCATCCGGTCCGAAAATTACAATCGGAGGATAGTTTGAGCGGGGGAGTCCAGCGATTACGAAAAATCGGCCTGATCCGTAACTTTCGTTTTGGATCAGACCGATAATCTGGGGTGAGTAACGGGGCTTGAACCCGCGACCTTCTGGACCACAACCAGACGCTCTACCAACTGAGCTATACCCACCATAATTGCTTCGTTACTAGTCAGTTCGCTTTTGCGTCCCGACTTCGTATCTGGCAACGAGAAATACTATACACGCACCCGGGGGGTGAGTGCCAACTCGAAAGGGCCCTATTGTGCTGTGTTGTGCATCACCCGCTTTTTAGGGCCCTGACTAGTCGTTACTTTTCGGCTGCCGGGGAGAGTTGTGAAGCGATCTTGCGCGCTTGATCGGTGCTCGGCCCCGGTGCGGGGACCATGATCGCAGCCCGGTAATAGCGCAGTTCATCGATCGAGTCCTGAATGTCACCCAGTGCGCGATGGTTGCCGGTTTTGGCCGGAGCTGCGTAATGAGCCTTGGTGTACCAACGCCTGCTCAGTTCCTTCAAGGTGGATACATCAATGATTCGGTAATGCAGGTGCTCGATAATTTCTGGCATATCGCGTGCCAAGAAGTTCTTATCGGTCCCGACCGAGTTACCGCCCAATAAAGCCTTGTTGGGTTCTGGAACATGCTTACGGATGTAGTCCATGACCAGGCGTTGGGCTTGATCCATCTGCATTCCGCCATCGAGCTCTTCCAGGAGTCCGGAGACCTGATGCATATTGCGCACGAAGTCATCCATCTGGGCCAGGGCGGCATCCGCTGGCTTGATCACCACCTGGATGCCCTCATCGGCGATATTCAGTTCCGAATCGGTGATCAGCACAGCTACTTCGATCAACGCATCGTTGGCCAGGTCCAAGCCGGTCATCTCGCAGTCGATCCATACAATTTTTTCTGAGTTACTAGACACGTGACCAATCTACCCGTTGTGCGCGGTGTGGGGGAGCGCACGGGGCGAAAGCTTGGTGGATGCTGGTGTCACACCTGAACCCCGGTCTTGCTCAATGCTAAAATCATCTGAGATTTCCGGACGTTGAATTATGGGCTCTCCAATGATTTCCCGGACTTGGCGTCGATTTTTTTAAACGAACTTTTTGTCCGATCCAGCACGAGGTGTCATGGTGTCCGCTAGCAAACCAGAAGTGCTGGAATCCCAGCCGTACCCTGGTGTCAATAAGACGTTGCTCAGCGGCATCGTCGGTTCGTCCATGATCCTCTTCGGGTCCTTCGGAACGGGCTGGCTTGCCAGCGTTTCACCGCTTAACCGTGATCCGTTCTTCATCATGGTCCGCACCGAAGCCACCGGTGTGACCATCAGCGTGATCTTGCTGGCGCTCGGTTGCTGGCTGCTGTTTCGAGCCTGGTGGCGGTTGGGGCAGAAGCTCAAGGGCTGGGACGCGGGTTCGCTGAAGATCGTGCGCCGCGCGGTCTGGCTGTGGAGCATTCCGATGCTCATCGCGTTGCCGATTATGAGTCGCGACGTCTTCGCATATATTGGCCAAGGCAGACTCGTCGACGCGGGGCAGGACCCCTACGTCGACGGCATCTCCAGCTTGAACAATTGGTTCCAGCTGGGAGCCGACACGATGTGGGCACAGGACGGCACTCCCTACGGCCCGCTCTTTCTGACCATTGAATACATCGTGGTCAACATCGTGGGTGGATCCACCGATGCGGCAGTTCTCGCCTTCCGCGGGATTGCGCTCATCGGCGTACTGCTCTGCCTGCGCTACGTTCCCAAACTGGCCGAATTGCATTCCGTCTCGGGTGCCAAGGCGGCCTGGATGACGGTGGCCAATCCGTTGTTCCTGGTGAACTTTGTGGCCAGCGCGCACAACGATGCGCTGATGACCGGACTGTCGGTCTGGGCCGTCTACCTCGCCTGCAAGCGCCACGGATTCTGGGCCATCGTGGTGCTCGCCGCCTCCATCGGCGTCAAGCCAATCACCCTGGTGCTGCTGCCATTTATCGGCTTGCTCTGGGCCGGGCCGATGGCCAGCTGGCCCCGGCGTATTTTGTACTGGGCCTACTCCGGATCGATTTTCCTGGCGCTCATGACGCTCGTTGGTTGGATGAACGGCTATTGGTTCGGCTGGCTCGACGTGCTGCTGAACTACAAGGGCGTCGGTGTGTCCATCATCGCGCCACTGGGCATGCTCACCGTCGGACTTTCTGGCATCTTCAATTCCTTCGGCCTGGAATCGGGCTGGGTGCTTCCGGTGGTGAAGACCGGTGGCCAGCTGCTCGCCGTGGGTCTGGCCATCATGCTGATGTTCCGTGGCAAATACTCGCATCTGGTCCAGCGCATGGGCATCGCCTATGCGGGGATCGTCGTGCTATCCCCGGTGATCCAACCGTGGTATCTGCTGTGGTTGCTGCCGTTCTTCGCCGTCACGGGACTGCGTGACGACTGGCAGATGCTCTGGCTGCATCTGACCACGATCTTCTTCTTGGCTTATCAGGCCGCGGACCAGATTTTCGTCTGGCAGTTCCTGCAAGAGAGCCTGGTGCCCCGAGTTCAGCTGATCTCTTGGAGCATTTCGATTATCTGCGCCTTGTACCTGGTCTTCCTTGATCCGAAGACTAAAACGATCTGCCCCGAATTGCTTAGCTCCACCAACTGGCTGAAAAAGAAAAAGAAAGCCTAGTGAGCGTGCAAGTGCGAAATTATGAGCGGCATGCCACGCCGCTGAGAACCCTGGGGTGGCAGGGATTCGCCGCCTCGGCGTTGATCACCGTGGCTTCGTGGGGGATCGGCTGGTTTCCCCGCAGCCAGCTCTCCCCGCTGGCACGCAGCGGCTTCTTTATCGAATTCCGCACCGAAGTTTGGGGCGTGATTAGCTGCATTATCCTGATGGCGCTGGGGCTGGCGTGGCTGACTCGATCTTGGATCTTGGCTCGGCCGCTAGTCGAAACCGCAGATACGATCCACCCAAAGCAGTTGGGCAAGTTGATCGCCATGTGGTCCGCGCCGCTGATGTTCAGCTTTCCCATCCTCAGCCGTGATGTCTATTCATATTTGGCCCAAGGGCGGATGCTGCACGCGGACAAATCGCCCTACCATGAGGGTATTTCTGCACTTCCTGGCTGGTTCGATGGCGGATCCGATGGGCTCTGGGCTCAGTCGCCCTCGCCATATGGGCCCTTTTTCCTGGTCTTATCGCGCATCATCTACTTCGTCTCCAACGGCGTGCCGGAGATCGGTGTGGGTTTGCTGCGCGTCGTCGCGCTGCTCGGGGTCATTGGCTGTTTCCATTTCACCGCGAAACTCGCCCAAAAAATGGGGCAGAACCCGAACTGGTCCAACTGGGCCATCGTGGGCAACCCACTGTTTTTGCTGACCATGATCGGTGGCGCGCACAACGATGCGTTGATGATCGCCGGAGTGTTCAGCGCCTTCGCCCTGGCCTATGACCGCCGCGCCATCGCGTCGACCTTTGCGCTGGCCATCGCGGTTTCCGTCAAACCAATCGTGCTGCTGGTCCTGCCCTTCATCGGGTTGATCCTGCTCGGTCAGAACCACCGGCTGCGTGCGCGCTGCGTCGTCTGGCTGAAGGTTTCCTGCTATTGCCTCGCCTGGCTTTCGGTGATCGGCGCGGTGACCAACCTCTGGTTCGGCTGGCTTCCGGCGATGTTCACCGCCGGCGACGCGGCATTCCCCTACGCCCCGGTGGGACTGATCGGCTGGTCCTTCGGCAATCTCGTAGGGCTCCTCGGTGGACCGGTAGCGCTGACTCAGTCGATCGTGGTGACACTCTTTCAGGCCTTCTCCCTGCTGATCGTCGCCCGGCTCGCCTTGGCGAAGGATATTTCTCGGCCCGTCCGCCTGGCCGCCTGGGCGCTGTCCGCGGTGGTTTTGCTCGCCCCGATCATCCAGCCCTGGTACATCTTGTGGATGATCGCCCTTTTCGCGATCTCGCACCGAGTCTCGTGGTCTTCGGAGAAGCTCATGATCTACCTGTCCAGCTTGATCCTGCTGGTGGTATTCGTCGACCAGCTATCCATCGAACAGTGGCATATCGTCTGGCTGATGCGGGTCCTGGCGGCGGTGATCGCGGTGGGACTGATCGCCGGGCTTTTCCGATTCGATCCGAAGACGCGCACCGTGCTCAGCGGAAACACCGGTCCTGCCACCATCCCGGAATCTCCCACCGGGCGTTAACGAAGCTCACACCTGGCATCCCAGCTTCTTGGTATCTTTCTCCGCTTAGATAGAAATATGCAAACGATGTTCTGGCCCGCAACGATAGCCATGCTCGGCGCTGCTCTGTTCCTTGGCGCCGCCGGTATCTTCCTGCTCGCAATCCAGTACCACCGCCACGGTCGCTTATCGTGGCGGCGCACGCTGACCACCGGCGCCGCGGTGATTTATGGTTTTGGATTATTCAGCTACACGATGCTTCCGCTGCCCGAAACACGTACCGCATTCTGCCGGCCCGGGGTGGCCATCCCGCAACTAAATCCATTGAACTTTCTCAACGACTTCGCGCTGTCCTACGAACTGGGCATGCGTCACTTTTTGACGAGTTTCACGCTGTGGCAGGTCTTATTCAATGTGATCTTGTTCATGCCCTTAGGTATTCTGGCGGTTCGCTGGCTGCGCGGCAACATCTTCCTCGGCACGCTCATCGGACTCACCGCGAGCCTAGCAATCGAGCTGACCCAGTACACCGGCATCTGGGGACTCTACACCTGCGCCTACCGCGTGGCGGACGTGGACGATGTGCTGACCAACACCCTCGGCGCCCTGATCGGTTCGATCGTGGCATACCTGCCCATCTTCAGCTGGCTGACCGGACCCCGCGAATCGAGCGCTGCGAATGCCGCGCCGCGCGAGGTCACCCGGCTGCGCCGTTTTATGGCCAACGCCTTCGATATAGCTTTTGTGCTGGCGCTGGTCATGCTCACCACCTTTGTCCTGGAAATCGCCGAAAAACTGGGCGCACCGCAGGCCTCCTACAACCTGACCGAGCGGTGGATTCCTTCCATCTCCGTGCTGCTGGTCTTCCTGCTCCCCACCCTCGCGCCGGGACGCGCAAGCCTGGGTCAGCGTTGCGCCTGGATCCGTATCGCCGGAAAGCAGCGGCGCGAAGCCTCCGCGTGGCAAGCCTTGCTGCGCAGCCTTTTGGGGCTCGGCGGAATTTCCTTCGCCTTCCAAATCGCCGACAGCATCTGGGCGGTCAGCCCCTGGGCCTGGCTGAGTTTGCTGGTCCTGGGCTACGTGGTGCTCAGCTCGCTCTTCTTGCTCTTTGATCGTTCCGGCCAGGGTTTGGCCGGGCGGATCACCGGCACCAGATTTGTCGATCGCCGAATGCGCTAAGCGCGCACCGCACAACGCCCAGCCGATGAGGCTAAAATAGTTCCGGAGCCGGTGCCCGATACCGCTGGTAACTACATTCGCTTTGTTGACGTTCCTATTCATTTCTCGAAAGTAAGGTCTGCCCCGCAGCATGGATAACAAGCCAGAAATTCCGCGCGAGCCTCACCGCGCCGTCCTAGGAACCGCCGTGGGTGCCACGGTCTTGATCGCGATCGGTGCATTCGTCCTATCTTTTGCGGCCCTGACCGACCTCGCCGAACGCTCCGGCATCGACTCAAGCCTGGCCTGGATCTGGCCAATTATCATCGACGGTATGATCGTGGCCGCTACGGTTGCGATCGTGGCGCTGAACGGGTTCAACCGCAAGGCAATGATTTACCCGTGGTCGCTGCTGTTCTTCGGCGCCATCGTGTCCACGGCGGCCAACTCCACCCACGCGATCCTTACCGTGGACTCGATAGTCAACGGCGTGCCACCGCTGGTCTCGGCGCTTGTCGCGGCCATGCCGCCAATCGTGCTGCTGGCCATCACCCACCTGACCGTACACATGTACCAGAAGAAGTCCGAAGCCTCGAAGCTTCGCGCCGAATACGAATACGATGAAGATGCGGCCAACGCCGAGAAGTACGGCGTCGCCTACGATGACGGTTACAACGCCGCGCTGACCGACTCGCAGCAGGCCGAAGCCGAACGCGTAGCCCAGCTGGAGCAGGATCACCAGGATGCCATCGCCAGGGCCCGTGCCGAGGCGATTGCCCAGTCGCGTGCCGAAAAGGTCACCCCGCTGAAGCAGGCTCCGGCGGCCAGCGCACCAGCCACCGCGGCCAAGCCGAAGAACGATGACAAGGCGCCATTGTACGAGGATATGGCCAAACGGCTTTCGCGTCCGCAGGCCTGAGGCTTCCACCCGTTTAGCAGCATACGAAGGACTTATTGCATTTCACCGCACTAGGAGGCAAGACTATGGATCAATCGACCAGCAGCACCGAACCGGCACAGTTCAGCGACCAGATCGACGAGGCAGTTACTCGTTTCGAAGCGGTCGGTGCCGAGCTCGACGAGGTGCTCAGCGCGATGAAAACCAAGATCCGTTCGTTGTTCCACGGCAGTGAAGTCCAACCCTTGTTCGTGACCGGAAGGGTGAAGACTCCGGAGTCCTTCCGGTCCAAGGCCTCGCGCCAGCTGCAGGAAACCCCGGAAACAAACCCGGTGCTCGAATTCCCCAACCCGTTGCGCGAAATCCACGACATGGTGGGGCTGCGCATCATCGTGATGCTGCCCCACGAAATCCAGCAGGTCGCTACGCTGATCAAGGCCCACCGCGAGGACTTCGATTGCCGTAGCGACCGGGAGAAGGACATCGGTTCGGTGGAATCCGGAACCTACGGCTACTCCTCACGCCACCTGCTGCTCAAAACCCGCAATGAACCGAGTGTTTCCAAATTCCAGGAGGCCCTGGGCAAGCCGGTGGTTCCCAGCGGCAACTTCGTCTTCGAGGTGCAAATCCGCACGGTGCTCCAGCACGCCTGGAGCGAGATGGAGCACGATATTCGCTTTAAGCATCCCGGCGAGGCGGCCTGGAACCCGCAGATCGACCGGCATTTCACCGCGACCTCCGCGATGCTCGAAACCGTGGAGAACTACTTCACCGACATCGACGATCTCTACCACCGGATGAATGGCTATCACGACCGGCAGGGGCTGGGCGCCGAGAAGCTCTCGGGGGAGAAGATCGGTGAAATCTGGCAGACCCTGCTGCCCCATGTGGACCGCAAACGCGATGACGACTGGTCCTGGGCTGCCGAACTGCTCGGCGCGCACGGCATCGACGCGACCTGGCAGCTGGCCGAGCTCCTGGACGCGAACGTGGTCACCGAGGTCCGCGCGGCGCTGGACCACCGGTATTCTCCGGGGCCGGACCGGCTGCTCGACGACGTGCTGCTGTGGCGCTTCGGCAAGGAGCATATCGAAAAGACCAGCGGCTCGGATCTGCGCCGCGAGGCGTCGCTGCGCCGCCGGCTGATTCAGATGAAGGACTTCCGCTCCACGCAGCGCGGCTAAGCCACCTGCCTCCGCCCGCCACCAAGACCCGGTGGCGGGCGGCGGCTTTTTGCTTCCGATGTCGATTCGCACACAGTAAGGCATAACCCAGCTGGGCGACCGGTAGGATAGTAAAGTTGCCCTTGATAGGGCCAATAGATTTTCCTTACCCCGTTTCGAAAGGGCCACACCATATGATTTCCGTAGCCAACCTTGAGCTACGCGTCGGCGCCCGCTTGCTGATGGACGAAGTAAACTTCCGGATTGACAAGGGCGACAAGATCGGACTGGTGGGTCGTAACGGTGCCGGTAAGACCACCATGACCAAGGTTCTGGCCGGGGAAACCCAGCCAACCGGCGGCGACGTGTCAAACAAGGGCTCCATCGGCTACCTGCCGCAGGACCCGAAGACTCCGGACATGGAGCAGCTCGCGCGCGACCGCATCCTGGCGGCCCGCGGGCTGGATATCGTGCTGAACAAGCTGGCCAAGAACCGCGAGGAGATGGCCAGCGAAGACGCCAGCATCTCCGCCAAGGCCATGCGCCGCTACGACCGACTGGAAGCCGAGTTCATGGCCGCCGGCGGTTATGCCGCAGAATCCGAAGCCGCCGCGATCTGTTCGAATCTGGATCTGCCAGAACGCATCCTGGACCAGCCGTTGAGCACGCTCTCCGGTGGTCAGCGCCGCCGTGTGGAGCTTGCCCGCATCCTCTACTCGGACGCCGAAACGCTGCTGCTTGACGAGCCGACCAACCACTTGGACGCCGACTCCATCACCTGGCTGCGCGACTTCATCAAGAATTATGCCGGCGGCGTGCTGATGATCAGCCACGATACCGGCCTGCTGGACGCCACCGTGAACAAGGTGCTCTTCCTGGACGCCAACCGCGCCACGGTGGATGTCTACAACATGAATTGGAAGCGCTACCAGGTCCAGCGCGAAACCGACGAGCGCGCCCGCAAGCGCGAGCGCGGCAACATCGAGAAGAAGGCCTCGGTCTTGACGGCGCAGGCCAACAAGATGAAGGCCCGTGCCTCCGGTGCCTCCGCCGCCCAGTCGATGCTCAAGCGTGTGGACCGCATGCTCTCGGGACTCGAGGATGTGCGTGCCAACGATCGTGTCGCGGCGCTGCGCTTCCCGGATCCTGCCCCTTGCGGCAAGACCCCGCTGATGGCCGAGGGCCTGTCGAAGGCCTATGGTTCGCTGGAAATCTTCACCGACGTGTCCTTGGCAATCGACCGCGGTTCCAAGGTAGTCATCCTGGGCCTGAACGGTGCCGGTAAGACCACCTTGCTGCGCATGCTGGCCGGTGTCTCCGAACCGGACACCGGTGAGATCGTTCCGGGCCACGGCCTGAAGATCGGCTACTTCGCCCAGGAGCACGACACCCTGGATACCGAAGCCACCGTGCTGGAGAACATGCGCCGCAACGCGCCCGATCACCTCAACGATGCAGACGTGCGTTCGATCCTCGGCTCGTTCATGTTCGTCGGCGATGATGTGTCCAAGTCCGCCGGGGTGCTCTCCGGCGGCGAGAAGACCCGTCTGGCCCTGGCGACCATCGTGGCTTCCAGCGCGAATGTGCTCTTGCTCGATGAGCCGACTAACAACCTCGACCCCGCCTCGCGCGGAGAGGTGCTTGGCGCGCTGTCCACCTTCCCGGGTGCCGTGGTCATGGTCAGCCACGATGAGGGCGCGGTGTCGGCCCTGAAGCCTGAACGCGTGGTCATCTTGCCCGATGGCGACGAAGACCTGTTCAACGACGGCTACCTGGAATTGGTCTCACTGACCTAAATCAGCGACTGCACATTCATCGCGGGCCGGCACACTTGCACAGTGTGCCGGCCCTTGGTGTTATATCCAGCCGTGAGGTTAAGTCTGCACTGTCTGCCGTCGGCTCGTGAAAATTCGTCCAAAGACGGGGATATTAGAAAATCCGGAGGCGGTGCACGCTTCCGGGAACTTGAGCACCTGGCTAAAACTATCGGAATTAACAGGTTCTGGCTCGAAGTAGCCGGTTGAAGTGCTGATCCATATCCACTTTCCAAGGAGAAAGTTCCTGCTATCTTGGAAGTATGGATAGTTCACCTGCTGACGATGGTCTTGATGGGTGGCCGCACCCCGACCCGAAGACTGCCGCTCGAATGCTGGAGGAGGCCAAACGGGTAGATGCTCGCACACAGGAACTAGTGGCCCAGAACCTCCAGTCCGCCCGTAGCAAATGGAAACCGGCGGTGTTCTTTACATATATAGCAACTTTTCTGTTGGTATTTACCGGACCTCTAGGGCATCTTGGCATTTCGGATGCATACGCCGGGCGGCTATGTGCGACATTGCTAATCCTGCCCATGCTTATGTACACGTTATTGATTCAGGGTGCTAATCATCGGGAATCGGCCTCAGCAGTTATTGTGTTGAAAGGTCGCAAGTTGGTTAGTGTCTTATTCGCCGTCCTTTTATTTGCGGCATTGCCGACTGCAAGTATGTTGGGAATCGCCATACCGTGGTGGATGTGTCTTGTAACCGCAGCGCTCATAGTCTTACCGATGGCTGCGAGCACGTTGGCCGGGCGCCGGCGCACCGGGAACCAGGTGCAGCAGAGTCGCAGAGCATGGAATCTCGCGCCGCTGAACCTCCGTACTCGGCTTGGCACTCTCGCAGCGGCCCTCTACTTAGGAATCGCGATTTTCTCGCTCTATTTTTCCTGGTTCGCTCTCGCCCAGTTCGTAATGAGCATGTTAATGTTGGCGCTGGTCATTTTAGGTGCCTCCAGCAGAGGATTGGTCAAACTCGGTGCCCACTGGAGAGATCAAGAGTGGTTCGCTTTCGGATTGTCGTTTTTCTTGTACCAGTTGTCCATGCTGGTCGCTATACGCACGACATGGGACTCTCCTGTAGTTGGAGTCGTAAGCGCGATCGTTGTTGCGCTTCCCATGGCTCTCGGCGCGTTACTTAGCAAGCAACGATCATGAGCGGCGGAGAGAATGAGAAACAGCATCCACGACACCAACTGGATGATGCTTTGCTCACACCAGTTCGGTTTTCGCTCATGGCCGCGGTGCGAGAAGACGCAGAATTCGATTTTGCAACATTGCGGGACATGATTGAAACAGAAGATTCAACCCTTAGCAAAGCGATCAGCTACCTGCAAAAAACTGGCTATGTTGTGCCGCGAAAAGGGTATGTCGCAAATAAACCACGTACTTGGGTGCGTGCGACTCCGGCAGGAACTGCCGCATTTAGGCGTCATCTCGCAGCGCTTCAAGAAATTGCAGCTGGGCACGGCGAAGATCTGAGCTAATTCAGCAGCAGTGGATCGTCCGTTATAAAATTGTTCGGTTCCAGCAGGTTCACAATCTAACTCGTCTGGCGTGCCGCACTCTCGGAATCGCATACAGTTTTCACCAATTGTAAGAACGTCAGTTGATCAGATGCGACCATCACGGTAGCTGATTCGTTGTTCAGAATCTCTAGCCACTGGATTTGGAGTAGCTTCACAATTTTGAACCTGTTCTGATGGTTACCCAATCGCCCCAACCGCAAATTAATGCAGGGGGGTATAGATTGGTCTCACCGCAGTACGGTTCAATCCGCTCAAGATAGGACAGCGCAAGCTGCCGGAACGACTGGTTCCGCACACAGCGCTCCGCGCCTTCCTGCGATTCAACAGATTCAACTGACTTGAACCGGCCGCCGAACCAACGTTTTGTAAATTATCGGTAGCCTGACGCAATCCCGGGCAAAATTTTCCAAGATATTCCGGGTCGCTAAATCACTGGCGAAATGGCTAGGGCACCGAGATATCTCGTTGGAGCTCGGATACCAGCCTGCGATGTGGAGACGATCCCTGGACGCAAGCAGCAACCCGGGGGGCTGATCCAAGATGCCGACGCACCTCGCTTGGGGGCAGATTCTCAGCTGAAACAACTGACCCTAACCGAGTTCCGGTTAGGGTCTGAAGTTTTGCTGTACTCAGCGCGATTCGCTGGAGGAGCCGGCGTCGCGCGGTTCATCGAGCATCGCGTCCTCGTAGGCCTCGTCGGTCAGCGAACCGTCGCGCCTGAACTTCTTCTCCTGCTTTGCGCGCAGCTTGCGCACCCGGTGCACCGGTTCGTCGAAGCCCAGTGCCTTCGCCTCGGCCAGCTCGGCGGCGTCTTCGGCGTTGATCTTTCGCTGTTGCTTCACCGCATACCAGAAGCCGACGAAGGCAAGCACGCCGAAGGCGTACCACTGGTAGGAGTAGGACAGGTGCGGGCCTTCATCGGTGTCTGGCTTGTCCAGCGCAAGCGGCGTCGTGGCCGGCGCCGGATCTTCCGCGTACATGATGCCGTAGGCGCCTTCGGCGATTGGGTAGCCAAGATCCGCGGCATAGCCCGGCAGGAAGATGGAGGCTAGCTGGCCCTCGGGGGCACCACGATCCAGTTCGACTTCGGTTGGCTTCAGCCGAGCCTCCAGCGTGACGGTGCCCGTTGGGGGAGCCGGGACCTCATCGGGGCGACCGTTTTCGGAGTTGCCGATGGGCAGGTAGCCGCGGTCGATAATGACCGTGGCGCCGCTTCCGGTGCGGAAAGGCACCAGCACCTCATAGCCCGGACGGGCCGCCTTGATGCGGTTGCGCACGATACGTGTGTCCTCGGCGAGGTACCGGCCGGTGAGCTTCACCGTCATCCAGGTATCTTCTTCGGGCAGCGCGTCGAACTTCGCCAGGGCCGCATTCCCGGAGACCGGTTCGGCATCGTAGTTGTTGTTCACGTGGGTGATCGCGGTGAGCACCTCGGCGCGGCGATCAGCCTGCCACTTGCCGAGGCCCGTGCAGGCGGCGGCGAAGATCACGACGAGCAGCAACCAGCCCACCCAGCGGGTGCTGGCCAAAAAACGGTACATTTACTGATTGGCTCCTTCGCCCATTGGCAGAGTTTCCTTATAGAGCAAGCGTTCCTTGAGGTAGGTCTCCAGCCATTCGCGATGCTCCTGGCAGGCCAACCAGATCTTGCGTCGTTCCGGGGTGTGGATTTTGGGGTTATTCCACAAAAGCTGATATTCGGCCGGCAGGCGGCATCCCTTGCGGGAGCACTGCACCGGGGCCGGGGCGGAATTTGCGCCACCAAGCGAACCCAACAGATCCATCTACGCCTCCTTCGGAGTCTCGGTTGGCGGGGCCGGCTCGACGAGTGTGCCGTCGATGATGACCACTTCTGGTTCCTCGACCCCGGTGGCCTGGACCTTGTTTTCAAGCTGTTCCGGTTCGGTGCCCGTGAAGAACTCCGCCGGCGGCTCACGCTTGGTCAGATCTGCACCGCCGTTCGCAATGACCACCGCGATATAAGGAAGAACGATCGCCCCGGCCAGCATGACCCAGCGAATCCAGCCCTCAAAAAAGAAAGCCAGAATGAAGCACACCATGCGCACGGTCATGGATATCGTGTATTTGCGTACACGCAGATCGCGCTCGGAGCTATGGGACTCGTGCGCTTCGGTAATGCGATGAACCGGCTGGTCCTTGGGACCGGGGTTCGAGTGCTGGTGTGACATGGCTTTCGAACTTCGCTCAACGGGGTTATTTCTGCCCCTATTCTCTCACTTGAGCCTGTGAGAACCGAATTTCTACATGCCGTCGAAGCGGTAATACTGCGGGGTAGCTAATAGGATTGTTCTCAGAGTAGCTACTGACCTAAGCAAAGTGCCTGATCCTTCGCCCGCAAACGGACGGTGTGCAGGAGAAGCATGGATGGAGAAATACATTGAGCACGGATACCACCAACGGCCGCAGCGTACTGGTCACCGGCGGAAACCGCGGAATCGGCCTAGCCATTGCGCGTTCCTTTGAAGCCAACGGCGACAAGGTAGCGATCACCTACCGCAGCGGAGAGGTGCCTGCCGGGCTGCTGGGCGTGAAGGCGGACGTCACCGACGCGGAGTCGATCGACGCGGCCTTCAAAGAGGTCGAAGCGGCTCACGGCCCGGTCGAGGTGCTCGTCGCAAACGCCGGTGTTACCAAAGACACCCTCCTGTTGCGCATGAGCGAAGACGACTTCACCTCGGTGATCGATACGAACCTGACCGGCGCCTTCCGTGTGATCAAACGCGCAACCAAGGGCATGCTGCGCCTGAAGCGTGGGCGCATAGTGCTCATCTCCTCGGTGGTGGGGCTCTACGGCTCGCCGGGCCAGATCAACTACGCCGCGTCCAAGGCCGGACTGGTGGGTATCGCCCGTTCGCTGACCCGCGAGCTGGGTTCGCGCAATATCACCGCCAACGTGGTCGCCCCGGGCTTCATCAATACCGAAATGACCGCCGTGCTTCCGGAAGAAACCCAGAAGTCATACCTGCAGTCCATCCCGGCCAACCGCTTCGCCGAACCCGAAGAGGTAGCCAACGTGGTCCGCTGGGTTGCCAGCGACGAAGCGGCCTACATCTCCGGTGCCGTGATCCCGGTCGATGGCGGCCTGGGCATGGGCCACTAGAACTACCCCCAATCTTCAATCATCCTAAGGAGTAAGAAAAGTTGAGCGAATACAAGGGTGCAATTGTCACCGGTTCATCCCGCGGCATCGGCGCTGTCACCGCACAGATCCTCGCCGAACAGGGTGTCGGCGTGGTGATCAACTACCGCGCCAAGGCGCCACGAGCCAACAAGATCGTGAGCACCATCGAGGAAAAAGGCGGCAAGGCTGTCGCCGTCGGCTCTGACCTCACCACCGTCGAAGGCCCGCAGGCCCTGGTTGACGCAGCGGTCGAAAACTTCGGTTCCCTCGACGTGCTGGTGCTGAACGCCTCCGGCGGCATGGAAACCTCCATGGGGGAGAACTACGCGCTGCGCTTGAACCGTGACGCGCAGGTCGCAATGCTCGAGGCGGCCCTGCCAAAGCTGAGCGAGGGCGGCCGCGTGGTCTTCGTGACCAGCCACCAGGCGCACTTCATCAAGCAGGTCTCCACCATGGATGCCTACGACCAAGTCGCGCAGTCCAAGCGTGCGGGTGAAGACGCCTTGCGCGAGTTCATCCCGAGGCTGGCCGAGAAGAATATCGACTTCGTTGTCGTCTCCGGCGACATGATCGAGGGCACCATCACCGCGACCCTGCTCAACCGCGTAGAACCAGGCGCCATCGAGGCCCGCCGCGAGGCCGCCGGCAAGCTGTACTCCGTCGAGGAATTCGGCGCCGAGGTTGCCAAGATGGTCTTCGCCGAGGTGGAAACCGGTCACACCGAGTACGTTGGCGGCGCCGAGGACTTCCTGAAGCAGGCAGGCCAGTAACTACCTGCTGATCAGCTGATCAACTCCAAAGCCTGTTGCCCGCCCCCATAGTTGGGGGCGGGCAACAGGCTTTTTAAGCATCCTATCGAGGGGGCATGCCGTCGTGGCTGGCCAGCGAAGAATCCGCTGAGGTTAGCATGTCCACTGATAGGGGGTGGTTGCGGAGACCTTCAGCAGACCATAGCGTTCGAGGATGGGACGGGAGTACTCGGTAGAGTCGCTATGGATCAGCGTTTTGCCCAACTTCAGCGCGGAGCGGGCCCGGGCAGCCGTCAGCGCACGGTAGATCCCTCTTCCGCGCCATTGCTCAAGGGTTCCGCCGCCCCAGATGCCTGCAAATTGCGTTCCGGGAACGGGTTCAAGCCTTCCGGCACTGACGATCTGCCCATTGGCTTCGGCAACCCAGAGTTCCATCCCGTCATCGGTGGCCAGGCGCTGCAACACCGCCTCGGCGTGATGCTCCGACACCGGATCGCCGAAGGCCTCATCCTGCATCGCACACATCGCGCGCACTTCTGTCTCGGTTGAAACTTGGCGCAGCCGAACGCCCGCCGGCAACTCGACGTCCACCGCGAGATCCGCTGCCGGCCCAATCATGATGGACTCGGATTCTTCGGCAACGAATCCATGGGCTAGCAACTCGTCGTGCAGTCCGGGTGCATGATCGTGGCCGCGCGTCTTCCACTCAACCCGGGTGATCTCGGGCGCTAGTTCGTAGTGGGTCAATGCCTCGCCAACTAGGCTGGAAAGATCAATCCCGCTGGCCCGGTCAACGTGCGGGTAGGTGATGAACCCTCGGCCCTTCGCGAAGCTCACCAGGCGCAGTGGACCGAGCCGTGCCACGTTGAGCGCGCTCGGCGTTTCTGCATCGGTGCGAAGCTGCTCGTCGTATAAACCAAGAAATTCTGCGGCCAATGCTGTGCCCATGGTTGGTTCCCGCCTGCCGGATGGATCAAAAGGGCGCCTCCTGAATAATCAGAAGGCGCCCTGGGAAGTTGTGCGGTTACGGCTTCTCGCCGCAGACCACCTTGTGCCATGGCTGGTAGGTCCAGCTCTTGACATCCGGTGGCAGGGTTTTCGAACCGTCAACCGTCGTGCGATTGCGCGTGATGTCGATGGTGAAGCCCTTCTGCCCGCCGCTTTCGGAAACACATTCCTTGGCGGTGTTGTACTTGATCTCCGGGTTCGTCTGGTTGTACTTGCCCGAGCTCTTCTGCGAGACCTTCCAATAATCGGTGCTCCACAGCCGAGTGTGCACCCGGTCCCCGGATACCCAGGCCTGGATCATCACACCATAGGGGGAGTTGTTCTTCCAGATCATGTCGACCGAGCCTTCCCACAGGGTGGCTTCGCGCCCCGCCGGGTAGCGTTCGAACCAGCGGGAGTGCGGCTTGTGGGTGACGTCGTCGTAGCCGGCAAGGAAGCCGACGTTGTACAACTGGGTGGAGATCTGCGACAGGCCTCCGCCAACCGCTTCACTGGAGAAGCCGTCGACCACCACGCCGGAACCGAAGTAGCCGTTGGCCACGGTGATTGGGCCCAGGGCCTTGAGCAGCGAGAAGTTCTCCCCGGGCTCGATCACGGTTCCGTTGATGCGTGCCGAGCCCGCACGCAGGTTCTTGGTGCGGACCGTGTCATTGGTCGGGTAGGGGGTCGAGAATTCGACGATCTCTTCCTTGATGCCCAGCTTCTTGGCGTCTTCGGTGGTGAAATCGGCTTCCGAAGCGCTCAGCACCACCTTTGCGGTGCGCTCCTTGGTTTCGGTCGCGGCCAGTACCTTGGCGCCCAGGCCCTTGGTCTCGAGCGCGACGCCGGTCACCGATTCCTTGATGGTGGGCTTGCCATTTGCCAGCGTGATGCGCGCGTTCTTGGCCGTGCTGCTCAACTCGGAATTCTTGGTCGCCGCGGCAAAGAGCTTCTTGTCGTCCAGGGTGATGGCCGGGGCGCCGTCCTTCGGCGTGTAGCTGGCCGCGGCGGCGATCGAAGCGGTCGAAATATCGACCTTCTTTTCATCCGAGGTCAGGGTGACCTTGTCCGCGAGCAAGGACTTCACCTGGTCGTCATAGAAGGACTGCAAGGCATCGGGGGAAATCTCCGGCTTGGTGACCTCGCTGGGCAGCTCAATCCCGGCTGCGCCGATGCGCCATTCTTCGCTCAGCAAGCTGGCGGCCTCATCTTGCTTCAACACGACGCCAACAACGGGCGCGACGAGCGTTGCCTTGCCCTCGGCGAAGGTGATATCTCCCTCGGCGACCTCGGCGTTTGCCTTCTTGGCCAGCGCCTGAAGTTCGGTGTTGAGCTTGTCGTTGGCTACGTCGATGCTCGCGGTGGCGGTGTATTTTCCGGTTAAGCGATCGAGCAGATCGGCCGGGTTTGCTTCGTATCCGGTCAGGTCGGCGACCGTGTCATCGATGTTGAGCGTCAGCCCCGCCTTGGCCGGATCAATTTTGTAGCTCTGGGCATTTACCAGGACCTCGAAGGGCTCAGCCGCCAAGGGCGCCACGGATTCACTCAGGGCAGCTCGTGCTTCGTCCTGGCTCATCGAACCGATGTTCACCCCGGCGATGCTCGTATTAGCCGGGATCTGGGCGCTCACGAAGGCTGCACCGCCGAAATAGAGCGCCGCCGCAGCCACCACGCACGAACCGGTAATGATCCAGGGCTTGGCCTTGCTCTTGGCCTTGCCCTTGGAACCGTTGCGAGCGGAGGGTGAGGATGAACTGTCCGGGGAGGGAGTCTGCACTTGTCTGTTAGCTCTTTCGAAAAGCGATTGGGGTCGGGCACGGTACGTGAATTATTACTTCCAAGTACAGCAATGCACCAAAAGAAATACTAACGGGTGGAGCAACCGACACGCGGTGTTGTGTGAGCAATCGCCTGAATTGTTATCGAGTTGTTGGATTTCAGGCCGCCAGGTCATCCAATACTAGGTCGGCGATCACATCCAGGCGGCCAAAATCGATGCGCGCGCCCGCTTGCTCCCGCAGCGCCGGCTTCGCGTTGAAGGCCACCCCCAGCCCTGCGGCGTTGACCATGTCCAAATCGTTGGCACCGTCCCCGGCGGCGATGGTTGCCTCCATGCCGATGCCGTGTTCGGCCGCCCAGGCGCGCAGCATCTTTTCCTTCATGGCGCGATCCACGATCTGGCCATGCACGGTGCCGTCGAGCAGGCCCGCGGTGATGCCCAGGGTATTTGCCAGCGCGTGGTCCAGCTTGAGCTTTGCCGCCAAGGGGTCCAGGATCTGTTGGAATCCGCCGGAGACCACGCCGACCAGGTGCCCGGCTGCATGGAAGCGCTGCACCAGTTCGCGTGCGCCGTCGGAGTAGACCACGCGCGCAATGACTTCGCTCAAGACGGTTTCCGGCAGGTCTTTGAGTGTGGCCACACGCTGAACCAGCGATTGGGCGAAGTCCAATTCCCCGCGCATCGCAGCTTCGGTGACCGCGGCGACCTCCTCCTCGCGCCCGGCATGGGCCGCAAGCAATTCGATGACTTCCTGCTTGATCAGGGTTGAATCGACATCCATCAGCAGCAGCATGCGCGGCGCATCGGTCAGCGCGGAATCCACCACGGTCACGCAGGCGTCCGCAGCCGCAAGCGCACCGGTTGCGACGTAGGCGTCAAAGGCCTCTTGCGCCGCGATTCGCAATGCGGTCGAATCAGCATTCTCGATGCGCACCCTTGCCACCATGCGCTCGGCTGAATGCTGCACGACAAAGGCGGCGTCGGCGGGAAGGGACATTGCCTGGCCCAAATGGTCGATGAGCGAATCGAAAGTTTCGCGGGGTAGTGCCGGGCGGGAGACGAGGGTCAAAGTTGAAGCCATGAAACTATTTTCGTCTCTGGAGCCAAGTACGACCAAACATGACGGTCGGTTCCTTTCCGCTGGCGGTAGAGCCAATGCACTTGTAAACGTTGGCTCAATGAGTTTCGGATGGCCAATGTGCCGGCAGACCTGATGGAAGCGAGAAACTGCGCGGTGCCGGGTTCGCTTCTCGCCGCGCACTCAGCGGGAAGCCTGCCGGTGATCCGCTTCCTTGACAAGCGGGGTACCCGCCACGGCTGGACTGCTATTCGGCGCTCGGCCGGTCCACCACGGGCGCGTGGAGTCTTATTCCACATCAACCACGGTGTTTTCAATTAGTGAATCAGAGAACGAAAGTCTAGGCTTAAAAACCATGAGCGAAGTGCTAACTTTCAACGATGTCAGCGTGATGCGCGGGGGTAAAAACCTGCTCAAAGACGTGTCCTGGGAAGTCACAGAAGGCCAGCGGTGGATCGTGCTGGGCCCCAACGGCGCCGGCAAGTCGACCCTGATGAACATTGCAGCCACCCGTCTGCACCCCACCCGCGGCACCGCGGGCATTTTGGGCGAAACCCTGGGCAAGGTCGACGTCTTCGAATTGCGGCCGTTGATCGGTTTGAGCTCGGCACTGGTCGCCAACGCCATTCCTGGCAACGAGACCGCGCTGAACGTGGTTCTCACCGCCGCCTACGGGATGACCGGGCGCTGGCGCGAGAAGTACGAACGTCTCGACGAGCGCCGTGCCTTCTCCATGCTCCACCAGTGGGGCATGTCCACCTTCATGAACCAGCCATTTGGCAAGCTGTCCGAAGGCGAGCGCAAGCGCGTACTCATCGCCCGTGCGCTGATGACCGACCCGGAACTGCTGATTCTCGACGAACCAGCCGCAGGCCTGGATCTCGCCGGGCGCGAAGAACTGGTGACCAAGCTCACCGAGCTGGCCGCCGATGAAGACTCGCCGGCCCTGGTGCTGGTGACCCACCACCTCGAGGAAATACCGCCAGGCTTCACCCACATCTTGATGCTCAAGGACGGCGAAGTGGTTGCCTCGGGCGAAATCGCCTCCACCCTGACCGAGGAAAACCTCAAGGCAACCTACGGGATGGAGCTGAGCATGCGCGAAGACGCCGGCCGCTACTCCGCCGTCGCGCGCCGCCAAGGCTAAGGACGCGCTGAACTGTGATCGAATTTTGGCGTGAAGCGTTAATCCTGCTCGGCGGCCTGTGGGCGGGAACCATCAACACGGTGGTGGGGTCGGGCACGCTGGTGACCTTCCCCATCCTGGTCGCATTGGGAATCACCCCGGTCAACGCGGTGGTCTCCAACGCCATGGGCCTGATCGCCGGCGGCTTCTCCGGCGCCTGGGGCTACCGCCGCGAAGCGGCCAGCGTGAAGAAGACCCTGCTGAAACTGGTGCCGGTCTCCCTGATCGGCGGACTGATCGGTTCGCTGCTGCTGCTGAACCTGCCCGAATCGGTGTTCGGTGTGGTCGCCCCGGTGCTGCTGCTCTGCGCCTTGGTGCTGGTCATCTACCAGCCGAAGCTCGCCGCCTGGGCCAAAACCCGGCAAGCACAGCGCGGCGGAAGCGACCCGGACGACGCGGACCGCGCGAAGATCCCGCTGATCCTCTACGTGCTGGTCTTTGTCATCGGCGTCTACGGCGGATACTTCACCGCCGCCCAGGGCGTGCTGCTCATGGCGGTCTTCGGAGTCTTCCTGCAGGCTTCCCTGCAGCAGTCCAACGCCATCAAGGTGATCCTTTCGCTGCTCGTGAACCTCGTCGCCGCCGGGATTTACCTGCTGATCGCACCGGAACGCATCCACTGGCTGATCGTCCTGCTGATCGCCGTCGGCTCGCTGATCGGCGGGTTCATCGGCGCGAAGGTGGGACGCAAGCTCTCCCCGGGATGGCTGCGCCTGGTCATCGTCATCCTCGGCGTCGTCGCCTTGGCGAATATGCTCTACAAGCTGGTAGCCGGTGCCTGAGATCACCAACCCCGAACGCATCCTGCGGGTCGAAGATCTGCATGAGGATGCGCGTTTGGACGAATACCTGCGCCTCTCCGAAGCCCACCTGCGCATGCGCACCGACGTGGAAAACGGCCTGTACATCGCCGAAAGCACCACGGTGGTCACTCGCGCCATCAACGCCGGCCACGTGCCGCGCAGCTTCCTGCTGGCCGAAAAGCACCTGGACCAGCTGGCCGAAGAGTTCGAACGCTTCCCCGAGGTGCCGATCTTCATCGGCAACGACCGGCAGCTGCAGGACCTGGTCGGCTTCCACCTGCACCGCGGCGCGATGGCCTCGATGAACCGTCCGGCACCGCTGGACCTGGGCCAGGTGCTCACCGCCAGCTCGCGGATCGCGATCCTCGAAGACATCGCCGACCACACCAATCTCGGCGCGATCCTGCGCTCGGCCTCCGGACTGGGCGTCGACGCGGTGCTGATCACCCCGAAGTGCGTAGACCCCTGGTATCGGCGCAGCGCGCGCGTGTCCATGGGCACCGTCTTCGACCTGCCCTGGGTGCGGCTGAACTCCTGGCCAGAGGATATCGCGATCCTCAAGGACCATGGCTACACGATGCTGGCCATGGAACTGACCGAGGACGCGGTGGCGCTCAACGAGGTCGAGATGACCGAAGGAAAGAAATTTGCGATGATCCTGGGCAACGAAGGCAGGGGAGTGGCAGAGCAGACCCTGGCCTTGGTTGACCAGGCGGTGATGATCCCGATGCGCCGCGAAGTCTCCTCGCTGAACGTCGGCGCGGCCAGCGCCATTGCCTTCTGGCACCTGTGCTCCGCGCCACGCAATTGAGTTTCGCAGAACTTGGTTTTGTGGGATAGGATGGAATGTCTGTGTATCGACCCTGGTCGAGGTCGCAGGCTAATTTTCCGAGCAAGTAGCTGCTGGCAAAATCCAGTGGCCATAAACCAAAAGGTGTATAGCTATGAAGGCTGATATTCATCCACAGTACGGTCCAGTTGTCTTCAACGACCTGGCTTCCGGCGAGCAGTTCCTGACCCGTTCGACCCGTTCGTCGGACAAGACCATCGAGTGGGCAGATGGCAACACCTACCCAGTGATCGACGTCGAAATTTCGGCTGCATCGCACCCGTTCTACACCGGTAAGCAGCGCATCATGGACACCGCTGGCCGTGTCGAGCGCTTCAACGCCCGCTTCAAGGGCTTCGGCGGCAAGAAGTAATTCTTCGCCCCTCGCAAGCTTAAAACGGCGCGATTCCAGTTTGACTGGAATCGCGCCGTTTGCTTTTTAACCGGCAGCACACCGCCGGTCGATTGGCCTGCGCAGCCGAGGTGTCACAGATCCGGCGCGGGCGGTGTCTTCATGTCATAGGACCCAGAACCGACCCGCAGGAGGAGTCATGACCAGCAGGATCCCGGCCACAGAAATCACCGGTCTCTACGGTGCACTCATCAAGAAATTCAGCGCGAAGATGTTCGGCAAAGTCCCGGAATCCCTGGGCGTGATGTGGCACAACAAGCCCGTGCTCAAGGCATCCATGGGCATCGGGCAGAAGGTGCAGAAGTGGGACAGCTGCGATGAGTCGCTGAAGTCTTACGCCCATATGGCCGTGGCCTCTTTCATCGGCTGCACGTGGTGCCTGGACTACAACTACTTCATGGCGCACAACCACGGCCTGGACCTGGACAAGGCCCGGCAGATCCCGTGCTGGCGCGAGTCCGAGGTCTTCACTCCGACGGAGCGCGACGTCCTGGAGTATGCAGAGGCCATGAGCGCCACGCCCGTCTCGGTGACCGACGAACTCTCGGCACGGCTGCTCGAGCAATTGGGCGCGCCGGCGCTAGTCGAACTGACCAGCGTCATCGGCTTCGCCAACCTCACCACCCGCAGCAACGTCGCCCTCGGCATCGAATCCGAGGGATTCGCCGATTCCTGCGGGCTGAAACCGCTCGCGGAGCGCGGCGGCCGCGGAGTAGCATAGGCGGCATGAGCAACCTCGGCGCCGCTGACCTGCAGGATCCGTTCCTCGTGCACCGCGGCCTGCTCTTCACCGTCGCCTACGAGATGCTCGGCTCCGCGGCGGATGCCGAGGACGTGGTGCAGGAAGCCTGGCTCCGTTGGGCCGAATTGGACCCCGGCGTCCGCACGGCCGTCCGCGACCCGCGGGCCTACCTCGTGCGCACCGTCAGCCGCCAGGCGCTCAACCGCCTGCGCACGCTGTCCAGGCGGCGGGAGGACTACGTCGGGCAATGGCTGCCCGAGCCCCTGCTCACCGTGCCGGATGTCGCCGAGGACGTGGAGCTGGCCGAAAGCGTCTCGATCGCCATGCTCACCATCCTCGAATCGCTCGCCCCCGTGGAGCGTGCGGTATTCGTGCTGCGCGAAGTCTTCGACGTGCCTTACGCGGAAATTGCCGAGTCCGTGGGCAAGTCGGCGGCCGCCGTGCGCCAGATCGCCAGCCGCGCACGCTCTCATGTGGCCGCCCGGCGCCCCCCGCATGCGCGTGGATCGCGGCGAGCAGCGGGAAGTCGTGGAAAGCTTCCTGGCGGCGGTCACCACCGGGGATGTGCAGGGCCTGATGGACGTGCTGGCCCCCGACGTCATACTCATCGCCGACGGCGGCGGCGTCGCCCAGGCCGTTCGGGTGCCGGTGTACGGTGCCAAGAAGGTGGCCAATCTGCTGCGGCTCTTCCCGGAGGCCGCGCAAAACCCGAAGATCGCGCTTCTCTGGCTCAACGGGGGCCTGGGCATCCGCATCGACGATGAAGCAGGCGGTCCCTCACTCATAAGCCTGGTGGAGGAAGGCAGGGTCGCACGGATCTTCGCCATGCGGAACCCGGACAAGCTCGGCCGCTTGGAGGCGGAGACTCCGCTGGAGCGCTAGCCGGTCAATAGCCGCAGTGCGCAACCGCCGGCAAGGAGCAATTCGTCGCCCCTCGCGCCGTTTGCTCTTTAACTCCCCGCCAACCTGAGACGATAGAATCGTCCCATGAAGCATCATGGCGAATACAAGGTAGTCGGCGGCAAGCTGGTCGTGGTAGATCTCGAAAGCGTCAACGGGGTGATCGCCAACGCCTCGGTGAATGGCGACTTCTTCCTGGAGCCGGACGAAGCCCTCGAAGACCTCAACGCAGCACTGGAGGGGCTGCCCACCGAAGCCAGCCACGGCACCATCCGCGATGCGGTCAACGCGAATCTGCGCGAAGGCGCGGTAATGTTCGGCTTCGACGCCGACGCAGTGGCCCGTGCGGTACGCCGGAGCCTGGGCCACGCGACCAAATGGGAAGACCACCAGTGGGAAATCCTCGGTCCGCAAATCATCCCAGTTGCCGAACAAGTAGCCCTGGATGAGGTGCTCACCCGGCAAATCGCCAAGGGGGAGCGCAAACCCACCATCCGTTTCTGGGATTGGGATGAATCCGCGGTGGTGATCGGCTCCTTCCAGTCCCTGCGCAACGAGGTGGACATGGAACAGGCCAAGCACCACGGCATTAAGGTGGTTCGCCGTATTTCCGGCGGCGGCGCGATGTTCATGGAGGCGGGCAACTGCATCACCTATTCGCTGTACGCCCCGGATTCGCTGGTGGACGGCATGAGCTTTGCGGACTCCTACCCATTCCTCGATGACTGGGTGATGCAGGCCCTGGAATCAGTGGGCATCAAGGCGCACTACAAGCCGCTGAACGACATCGCCACGCCCAGCGGGAAGATCGGCGGCGCGGCGCAAAAACGCCTGGCCAACGGGGCGCTGCTGCACCATGTGACCATGAGCTATGACATCGATGCGCAGAAGATGGTCCAGGTGCTGCGCATCGGTCGTGAAAAGATCTCCGACAAGGGCATCACCTCGGCGGTCAAGCGCGTGGATCCGCTCAAGTCGCAGACCAGCCAGAACCGCTCGCAGCTGATTTCGACGATGATGGACACCTTCGCCAAGCGCACCGGCGCCACCCGGGCGCAGCTCGATGAGCAGACGCGAAAAGCCGCCCAGGACCTGGCCGAATCGAAATTCGACACCGAGGCCTGGACGGCTCGCGTTCCGTAAAGCCGGGGTAATCTAGCGGCTGATCCGGCTGAAGGACTGCGCCTGCAGGCTGCGCTGAAGCTCTGCACGTTCCTCGATGAGGATGCGTTGCAGGGCGGCCGGCGCCGACTGGTTGGCCTCCAGCCAGGCGTTGGCCGCAAGCAGTGTCGGGTTCTGCTCCGGGTCGCCGGTCAGATCCTGGATGCCCGGATAGAGCCCCTCGATCACGCGCGTGGCGAATTCCATGCTCATCGTTTCGAAGACCGGCAGGATGGCCGCCCAGTAGCGCCGCTGGCAGTCGGCCAGGAGGCTGGGAGATCCCATGGCGAAACCTTGGGCGATCGCCGAGAGCGCGTCATTGGACAGCGAACCGTTGTCGTCGTGGCTCATCAGCACCGTGTCGAAGGCGGCTTCCTTGACCGCGGCATCCGGGCGGGCGGCCAGGGCGGTGCGCACCGAGTTCTGCGCGACGCTGGTCGGGTTGGCCTTCGCCGCCTCATGCATCCGCTCCTGGGCGGCGGAGTCCAACCGGCCGGAGGCCGCGAGGGCAATATAGCTGGCCCAGCGCAGCTGCTCGTCGACGGTGACTCGATAGGGATTCGGTTCCTCGGCGAGGAAGGAATCGATGATCTCCGGCGCCACTCCGGAGCGCGCCAGACGGGCCAGCATGCGCGCGGTGGTGGTTTGCTGGTCGCTGCCGGAGGCGAATTCCGTGAGCCAACCGGTGAGCACCCGAGCCGCCTGCTCGCGCAGCGCCGCGCGAAGTTCCGGGGCGACATACTTGGAGATCGAGGTGGCCAGCTGGTCCAGTAGCACCGAGAACACCCCCGAGTCCTCGATGGTGTTCGCGTGCTCCAGAATCGCCGCCACATAGCTTTGCCCATCGAGTTTCCCCTGGCGGACCGCGTCCCAGAGCGAGGCCCAGCAGGTGGCGCGCGGCAAGGAATCGCGCAGCGCCCCCAGATGCTCCAGCAGGGTCCGCAGCGAGCGCTCATCGAATTCGATCAGCGCATAGGTTTCATCACCGTCGTTGGGCAGCAGCAGGTCCGGGGCGCGCTGGCCGATCAGGAAATCCAGCTCGACGCTGGCGCCGAGCAGTTCCACGCGCTGGGATTCGGTGCGCTCCAGGATGCCGGCGCGCAGCGTGTAGGTGGCCACGCTCAGCACGTGGGGGCGGATGATCGGCTCGCCGCTGATCGGGTCGGTCCCGCGCTGCTCCAATTGCGCCGCGGTGATCAGGCCCGATTCGTTCACCGTATAGTGCACCGCGAGCTTCGGCACCCCGCTGGTCTTCAGCCAGGCATCGGCCCAACCGCGCATATCGCGCCCGCTGGCCTTTTCCAGGGCCTGCAGGAAGTCTTCCAGCGAGGTATTGGCGTACGCGTGCTGCCGGAAGTAGGCGCGCGCCGCATCGCGGAAGGCCTCGGCTCCGACGAAGGCGGCCAGCTGCTTGAGCACCGAGGCGCCCTTGGCGTAGGTGATGCCGTCGAAGTTCTGGTCCGCGGCCAGCAGATCCGGAATATCCGCCACGATCGGGTGGGTGGTCGGCATTTGGTCCGCCACATAGGCCCAGGCCTTGCGGCGGGCGGCGAAGGTGGTCCAGGCGGTGGTGAAGTCGGTGGCCTCGTCATTGGCCAGGGTGCCGATGTAGTCCGCGAAGGATTCCTTCAGCCACAGATCATCCCACCACTTCATGGTGACCAGGTCGCCGAACCACATGTGTGCCATCTCATGCATCAGGGTGTTGGCGCGCTGCTCATGCTGGGCCTCGGTGGCCTGCGAGGTGAAGACATAGCGTTCGGTGAAGGTCACCAGTCCGGGGTTTTCCATGGCGCCCAGATTGTATTCGGGGACGAAGGCCGAATCGTATTTGCCCCAGGGGTAGGGGAAGTCGAATAGTTCGTGGAAGTACTCCAGGCCCTGGCTGGTCAGCTTCAGGATCTCTTCGCCGTCGAAGTGCTCGGCCAGCGAGGCGCGGCAGGTGGCCGCCATCTCGATGCTCAGCTCTTCGCCGTCGGCCAGTTTCTGCAGGTGCGTTCCGCGCACCACATGGTAGGGGCCGGCGAGCACCGCGGTGATGTAGCTGGAGATCGGAGCGGTCGGCGCGCAGGATACGGTTTTGCTGCCGTCGCCATTGCTGACCTCGTCGAGGACCTGCTGGTTGCTGGCCAGATGCCAGCCTTCCGGGCCGGTGAGGGTGAAGCGGTAGCTGGTCTTCAGATCCGGCTGTTCGAAACAGGCGAAGACGCGGCGCGCCTCGGAGGGCTCGAACTGCGTGTAGAGATAGGTCTGCCCGTCTTGCGGATCCACAAAGCGGTGCAAGCCCTCGCCGGAGCGGGAATAGCTCGAGCGTCCGGTGATCCGCACGGTATTCGGCGCGTCGGTGCGCAATCCGCGCAGATAGATGCGCGCGTCGAGCACCGCATCGGCCACCGGGATTTCGGACCCGTTGAGCACAATGCTCTGGATCGACTCGTGTATGTAGTCGATGAAGGTTTCGGGGGAGGCCGCCGAGAAATTCAGCGTCGTCACCGCGGCGAAGGAGGTCTCCGCCGCGTCGGTGGCGTTGCGCAGATCAAGCTCGACTTCTGCGAAGTGCCAGCCGATGTTGGCGGCGCGCCAAGCTGCCTCGTCGCGTCGCAGGTTCTCATTGGGTGCATAGCGTTCTAATGTGTCCACCCTTACAGCTTAGCTGTGAAATAAATGTTTGATAATGCCCCGAGGGGTGGCAGTTATTCTGCCGCGGCGTGCATTCGGGCTAGCAGTTGGCGGATTCCCTGGAAATGCTCGGCCAGCAGCAGGCGTGCCTGCTCGATGTCCTTGGCGCGAACCGCCTCGAGAATCGCGCGGTGGGCCGCCGCGGTCTCCAGCAGCGTCGGCTTGTCCGGCTCGGCCTGGCCGATCACGTCGTGGATCGAATGGTAGACCTCCCAGAACACGCCGAGCAGATTGCTGAGCAGGGTGTTGTTCAGCGGCTCGAAGAGGATCCGATGGAAGTCGCGGTCCGCGTCGGTGAACATGTCGCCTTCAACCGCCGAATGCTCCATGCGCACCACGGCGGCTTCCAGCGCAAGCAGATGCTCCTCGGTCACCGCGCCGATGGCCTGGCCGATCAATCCGGTCTCCAGGGCCTGGCGCACATCCACCAGCTCGCCGGCCTCGTGGCCGCGGTGGCGCAGCGACATCTGTCCGCGGAAGGAGAGCGAATCGTGCAGCGCGCTGAGCGTATTCTCGGCGACGAACATGCCGAATCCGTGCCGGGTGTCGATGATGCCCAGCGCTTGGAGCACCTTCACCGCTTCGCGCAGCGAATTGCGCCCCACGCCCAGTTCGGCCATCAAGTCCTGTTCGGTAGGCAACGGGTCTCCGGGAAGCAAGTTCCGTTCCAGGATCAACGCGGTGATATCGGAGGTCAGCGCCCGCAGGCGTGACTTTGCATCGGTGCGGCGTGGCCCATTAATCGTCATGAACTTCTCCAATTTTCCAATTCGCGGCTGTGAGCTAGTTGACCACCGCTAGTGATTACCATTACAGTCTAGGCTATAGATCGGACATCCTACGTCCGATGAACTGACATTATTTCCTTGGAGGTGGCATCGATGGCACTTAATGAAGTGGCAAACAAGCCCTATGCTCGTCGAGACTTTTTGAAGATTACCGGCATGGTCGGCGCGGCCGCGGCATTCTCCGCCAGCCTTGCCGCGTGCTCATCGGGCAGCAGCACCGAAGGGTCCGCCGGATCCGGGTCAGCTGCCACCGCAGGCCTGCTCACCGCCGGCATTTCCTACGCTCTGTCCACCGGCTTTGACCCGATGACCTCCTCGGGGGCCACGCCCTACGCGGCGAACATGCACATTTTCGAGGGCCTGGTCGATCTGCACCCGGCCACCCGCGAACCGTATCTGGCGCTGGCCGCCGCGCAGCCGGTCCAGGTTGACGACACCACCTGGGAAGTGGCGCTGCGCCAGGACGCAACATTCCACGATGACAAGCCGGTTACCGTCGAGGATGTGGTGTACTCCTTCGAACGCGTGCTGGATGCCAAGAACGCCTCGCTGTTCGCGCAGTTCATTCCGTTCATCAAGTCGGTCAAGGCCAAGGATGCGAACACCGTTTCCTTCACCCTGAACTACGCCTTCCCGCTGTTCCCCACCCGGATCTCGGTGGTCAAGGTTGTCCCGAAGGCCATCGCCTCCAAGGACCAGCTGGCCTTCGACGCCACCCCGATCGGCTCCGGCCCCTATAAGTTCGTCTCCGCCACCAAGGACGACAAGATCGAATTCGCCAAGCACACCGGCTACAACGGCAGCCAGACGGCCACGGCCGAAAAGATGACCTGGTTCCTGCTCTCCGATGCGGCCGCTCGCGTGACCGCCATGGAATCGGGCCGCGTCCAGGCCATCGAAGACGTGCCCTACCTGGATATGGAGCGCCTGAAGGCGAAGGCCAGCGTGGAATCGGTGCAGTCCTTCGGCCTGCTCTTCTTGATGTTCAACTGCGCCGAGAAACCCTTCGACGATGCCAAGGTCCGCCAGGCCCTGCACTACGGGCTGGACACCGAATCCATCATCCAGACCGCGCTGCTGGGCAATGCCAAGGCCGCGACCTCCTATGTGCAGGACACCCACCCGGAGTACCTCAAGGCGGACACCGTCTACAACTACGATCCGGCCAAGGCCGAAGCGTTGCTGAAGGAAGCCGGAGTGGGCAACCTGAGCTTCGAGCTGAAGACCACCGACACCTCCTGGGTGAAGGACATCGCCCCGCTGATCCTCGAATCCTGGAACAAGATCCCGGGCGTCTCGGTGACCATGCAGAATCTGCAGTCCGGTGCCCTGTACGCAGACAATGTGGACTCCGGGAAGTTCACCGTGGTCGCCGCCCCGGGCGACCCATCGGTGTTCGGCAACGACCTGGACCTGTTGCTGTCCTGGTTCTACCGCGGAGATGTCTGGCCTAAGTCCCGCTTCCGCTGGAGCGGAACCAAGGAATACAAGGAGCTGCAGACGCTGCTCGACCAGGCGGTCAAGGCCGAAGATGCGGCCAAGGCGAAGGAAGCGTGGGGCAAGGCCATCAACCTGATCGCCGCCGAGGTGCCGCTCTACCCGGTGCTGCACCGCCAGCTGCCCACCGCCTGGAACCCCGATGCGGTCGAGGGCTTCGCGCCGCTGCCGACCACCGGGGTGTCCTTCGTCGGCGTATCGCCTAAGGCCTAGCCGCACCGCCTGGCCGGGCACCGCCTTTGCGGGCGGAGCCCGGCCAGAGACGAGCCACATTCACTTCCCAACCCAACGGAGTCCTTGCGTGGGAAATTTCCTCAACCTGCTGCTACGCCGCCTCGCGGCACTGCCCGTGATGATTCTGGGCATCTCGCTGCTGGTCTTCATCATCCTCAAACTCGCCCCCGGCGACGAGGCAACCAGCGCCCTGGGCGAAGGTGCCTCGGCGGCCGCCAAGGAAGCCTACCGGGAAGAGCGCGGACTCAACGATCCGATCTTCATCCAGTACTTCGCCTTTCTCGCCCGGCTGATCCGGCTGGACTTCGGCAGCACCACGCCGCCGGCCCAGTCGGTGAGCACCATGATCCAGGGCGCCTTCCCGCTGACCTTGCAGCTGACCTTCCTCGGGGTGGTCATCGCCGTGGTGATCTCGCTGGTCTTCGGTGTGCTCGGCGCGCTCTACCGCGACAAGTGGCCGGACCAGCTGGTGCGCATCTTCTCCATCGCCGCGATCGCCACCCCGTCCTTCTGGCTGGGCATCCTGCTCATCCAGTGGTTCGCCCTGGGCGCGAACCCGCTCTTCCCCTCCGGCGGCGCCGCCCCGGCTGGCGGCGGCTTCGGCTCCTGGCTGAGCCATATGGCCCTGCCCGCGCTGGCCCTGGCCATCCCTGTCTCCGCCTCGCTGACCCGCGTGGTGCGCACCTCCATGGTCGAGGAGCTGGACCGCGACTACGTGCGCACCGCCATCGGCAACGGCGTGCCCCGCAACGAGGTGGTCAGCCGCAACGTGCTGCGCAACGCACTGGTCACCCCGGTGACCGTGCTGGGGCTGCGCATCGGCTACCTGCTCGGCGGCGCGGTGGTCATCGAAATGATCTTCTCGCTGCCCGGCATGGGACAGCTGATCATGAACGGCATCACCAATCAGGACACGAACCTGGTCCAGGGCGTGGTGCTGACCATCGCGATGACCTTCGTGCTGGTGAACATCGCCGTCGACCTGTTGTACCTGCTGATCAACCCACGTATTAGGACGGTGTAGCGATGACCATCATGGCCCCACGCAACAATCTGGTGCAACGCCTCAGCGCGGGCGGCAGCCGCTTCCGCGCGCTGACCCTAGGCTCCAAGATCTCCTTGGCTTTCCTGGTCCTGGTGGGCCTGCTCGCGCTGCTGGCCCCGGTGCTCGCCCCGCACGATCCGCTAGCCACCGGCACCCCGGCCCAAGCCCCGGGGGCCGAACACCTCTTCGGCACCGACCGCCTGGGCCGCGATATCCTCTCCCGGCTGCTGCACGGCGCGCAGGCCTCACTGCTGGTGGGCCTCGGCTCGGTGGCGCTGGCCCTGGTGCTCGGCGGGCTGCTCGGCGCCCTGGCCGCCACCAGCAGCAAGTGGGCCAACGAGACGATCATGCGCATCATGGACATGCTGATGGCCTTCCCGGGCATCGCCCTGGCCGCCGCGCTGCTGGCCTCGCTGGGCAACTCGCTGCCGGTGATCATCCTGTCGATCGCGATCATCTACACCCCGCAGATCGCCCGCGTGGTCCGCGCCAACGTGCTCGCCCAATGGGGCGAGGACTATGTGCGCGCCGAACGCGTGATCGGCGCCGGACGCTTCTTCATCCTCGGCACCCATGTGCTGCGCAACTGCGCCGCCCCGGTGATGGTCTTCGCCACCGTGATGTCGCCGACGCGATCATCCTCGAAGCCTCGCTCTCCTTCCTCGGCGCGGGCATCCAGGACCCGGCCCCGAGCTGGGGCAATGTGATCTCCTACGGCCGCACCCTGGTGCTCAACGGCGCCTGGTGGGCCACCACCTTCGCCGGCCTGACCATCCTGCTCACCGTGCTGGCGCTGAATATCCTGGCCGAGGGCATGACCGACGCGCTGGTCAACGTGAAGGGCGCGGGCAAGCCGCGCGCCAAGAGCGCAGAGCGCTCGGCCGTGGCCAAGGCGGCCACCGACGAGCACGCCCACGAACGGCTGCGCCGCGAACTGGACCTGCTGGCGCGCACCGAATCCCAGCGCACCGACCGGCTCGTCTTGGATGAGGCGGATCCGCGCACCATCCTGGAGGTCAAGAACCTCTCGATCCGCTTCCCGGACCGCTACGGGGATACGCAGATCGTGCAGGACGTGTCCTTCAACGTGCGCGAAGGCGAAACCATGGCGCTGGTCGGCGAGTCCGGGTGCGGCAAGTCGATCACCTCGCTGGCGATCATGGGCCTGCTCGGCCCCGGCGCTCAGCTGTCCGGGTCGATCAGCTTCGAAGGCAGGGAACTGCTGCCGGCCACCGCCGACGGCGGCACGCTGGCCGGGGACGACAAGGTCTACAAGGGATTGCGCGGCGAGTCGATCGCGATGGTCTACCAGGACGCGCTCTCCAGCCTGAACCCCTCGATGCTCATCGGCGAGCAGCTGCGCCAGCTCACCCGCCGCGGCGGGAGCAAGAGCCCCGAAGAGCTGCTGGCGCTGGTGAAACTGGATCCGCGGCGCACCATGCGCTCCTACCCGCATGAGCTCTCCGGCGGGCAGCGCCAACGCGTGCTGATCGCCATGGCCCTCTCGCGCCGCCCAAAACTGGTGGTCTGCGACGAGCCGACCACCGCGCTGGACGTCACCGTGCAGAAGCAGGTGGTGGACCTGCTCAACGAGCTGCGCGAGCAGCTCGGCTTTGCGATGGTCTTCGTCAGCCACGATCTGGCCCTGGTGGCCTCGCTGGCCCACCGGGTCACCGTGATGTACGCCGGGCAGGTGATCGAGGCCGGCCCGATCCGCGCGGTGCTGGCCAACCCGCAGCATGAATACACCCGCGGCCTGCTCGGCGCGGTGCTCTCCATCGAATCGCAGGCCGAGCGCCTGCACCAGATTCCGGGCACCGTGCCCAGCCCGTACGACTTCGTGCCCGGGGACCGCTTCGCCGAACGCAGCCAGCGTGCCGACGCGGACCCGCACCGGGCCACCAGCTTCGTTCCGGTGCCCGAGAATCCCGAACACCGCTGGGCCAGCCATGAGAATGCAGGAGTTAACCGATGAGCACCGACAACGCACCTGTGATCGAGCTGCGCGGCATCCACGTGCACCACAAGATCCGCGGCGGCAAGTTGTTCTCCCCGCGGCTGATCAAGGCGGTCAACGGGGTGGACTTCTCCGTGGCCCGGGGCGAAACGGTGGGCATCGTCGGCGAATCGGGCTGCGGCAAGTCAACCCTCGCCTCGGTGCTGGTCGGCCTGCAGGAACCCACCAGCGGGCAGGTGCACTTCGCCGGAAAGCCGGTGGGCAAGCGCATCGCCGCCGGGCGCAAGGCCTTCGGCCGGGCCGTCGGGGTGGTCTTCCAGGACCCGGCCACCGCGCTGAACCCGCGCATGAGCATTATGGACACGCTCACCGACCCGTTGCGCGTGCACGGCATCGGCAACGCCGCCTCGCGCACCGCCCGCGCCCTGGAGCTGCTCTCCGTGGTCGGCTTGCCGGCCTCGGCCGCCACCGCCCTGCCCAGCCAGGTCTCCGGCGGGCAGCGCCAGCGCGTGGCCATCGCCCGGGCGCTGGCCCTGGAGCCGGAGGTGATCGTCGCGGACGAGCCCACCAGCGCGCTGGACGTCTCGGTGCGCGCCCAGGTGCTCAACCTGCTCACCGACCTGAAGGCGCAGCTGAACCTGGGCATGGTGTTCATCTCCCACGATATCCAGACCGTGCGCTACGTTTCGGACCGCATCTGCGTGATGAACTCCGGCGAGCTGGTCGAGGAAGGCACCGCCGCACAGGTTTTCGACGCGCCGACCAACGAATACACCCGCACCCTGCTGGGCGCAGCTCCCTCGCTGCTCCAGCTCTAGGCACCCACAATTTCAGGGCCCGAAGAATTGGGCCCCAAGCAGAAGGATCAGTTACGTGGCATTTGTTAATAACCCGAAGTACAGCGGCGTCATCCCACCGGTAGTCACCCCCCGCTCGGCCGACGGCCAGCTCGACATCCCATCCCTGCAGCGCGTGGTCGAGCACCTGATCGCCGGGGGAGTCTCCGGGCTGTTCGTGCTCGGTTCCTCGGGCGAGGTGCCCTACCTGTCCAACGCCGAACGCGAGCAGGTGATGCGCGCCATCGTGGCCGCCAACTCCGGACGCGTGCCGATCCTGGCCGGCGCCAGCGAGCAGACCACCGTGCGCACCATCGAGGAAGGGGCGCGGTTGCTGGACCTCGGCGCCGACGCGCTGGTGGTCACCACCCCCTTCTACGCGTTGAGCAACGCCGCGGAGATCGAGGCGCACTTCCGCGGGATCAAGGCCGCGCTGAACGTGGACATCTTCGCCTACGACGTGCCGGTGCGCACCCATCACAAGCTGCCGCTGGAGGTGGCAATCCGCCTGGCCAACGACGGGGTGATCGTGGGCGTGAAGGATTCCTCGGGCGATGACGTGTCCTTCCGCCAGCTGCTGCTGGCCACCCGCGAGATCGAAGGCTTCTCGGTCTTCACCGGCCACGAGGTCGTCGTGGACGGCGCGCTGCTCGGCGGCGCCCACGGCGTCGTGCCGGGACTGGGCAACGTGGACCCGGCCGGCTACCGCCGCCTGTTCGAGTTGGCAGTGGCCGGCGACTGGGCCGGAGCCGCCGCCGAGCAGGACCGCCTCGCGGCCCTGTTCAACATCGTCTACACCCCGGATTCGGCCCGTGTTTCCGGCGGAGCCGCAGGCTTGGGCGCCTTCAAGACCGCGCTGGTCGAGCTCGGCGTGATCGCGGCGAACACCATGAGCGTGCCGATGGAAGCGCTGAACGCGCAGGAGGCCACCGCCATCCGCACCATCCTGAATGAAACCGGACTGCTCACCGCGGCGGCCAGCTAAGCATGAGCGAACTCCGCTTCGGCGCCGGCGCGGTGCTCGCCCTGGATGTGGGCGGCACTAAAATCGCCGGCGCCGTGCTGGATTCCCGCCGGCAGATCATCGCCACCGGCCAGGTGCCTACCCCCGCGAGCGCTGGAGCGCCGGCGGTGCTCGATGCGATGGCCGGGCTCGTGGGGCAGCTGCGCGGGAAGGCGAGCGAGGAAATTCTGGGCCTCGGCCTGGGCGCGGCGGGAGTCATCGACCCGGCGAACGCGCAGGTCACCTCCGCCACCGATACCATCGCCGGGTGGGCCGGAACGGATTTGCGCACCGAACTGCTGGCCCGCACCGGGCTGCCGGTCCGCGCGGTCAACGACGTGCACGCCCACGGACTGGGTGAGGCCCGCGCCGGTGCCGGACGCGCGGCGAAGCAGGTCTTGCTCTTCGCGGTCGGCACCGGCATCGGCGGAGCACACCTGGTCAACGGCCAATTGCTCTCCGGCGCGCACCATGTCGCAGGGCATATGGGGCACATCGACTCGCCGCTGGCGACCGGGCTGCCCTGCTCCTGCGGCCGCACCGGACATGTCGAAGCCATCGCCTCCGGTCCGGCAATCCACCGGCATTATCTCCGCCTCGGCGGAGATGAAGGAGTCTTGGACACCCGAGAGCTGACGGCTCGCGCCGGACAGGGCGATGAGCTCGCCCGCCGTGCGCTGCATACCGGGGCCCTGGCCGCCGGCATGGCGCTGGCCTCGCTGGGCAATGTGCTGGACCCGGAGCTGATCATCGTCTCCGGTGGGATGGCTGGCGCCGGTGATCTTTGGTGGCAGGCACTGCGTGCCGGATATGCCGCCTCGGCCATTGACCCGCTGGCGCACACCGCAATCGTGCCCGCCCAACTGGGCAACGACGCAGCATTTTACGGGGCGGCCAGCTTATTCTGGCCGGCCAACGAGAGGAATTAGAACCATGTTGCTCAGCGAACCGCAGCTAGAAGCCCTGCGCGGACGATTGATCGTCTCGGCGCAGGCCTATCCGGGCGAACCCATGCGCAACCCGCAGACCATGGCGCAAGTCGCCGCCTCCGCGGTGATCGGTGGGGCGGCCGCCGTCCGCGTGCAGGGAATAGCGGATATCCAATTCACCCGTTCGGCGGTCGAGGTGCCGGTGATCGGCTTGTTCAAGGATGGCCATGAGGGCGTGTTCATCACCCCGACAATCCACCATGCCCTCGCCGTGGCCCAGGCCGGAGCGCACATCGTGGCGCTGGACGGCACGCGCCGGGCTCGTCCCGATGGCAAGTCCCTGAGGCAAACCATCACCGCGGTGCACGAACAAACCGGTGCGCTGGTGATGGCCGACTGCGGTTCGCTCGACGACGCGCTGGCGGCCGCCGCGGACGGAGCCGATCTGATCGGCACCACGCTGGCCGGGTACACCGGAGAACGGGCCAAAACCGAGGGCCCGGACTTGGAGCTCCTCGCCTCCATTGCCGCCGCGGGGCTCGAACGGCCGCTGGTCGCCGAAGGGCGCATCCACACCCCGGCCCAAGCCCGTGCCGCGCTCGATGCCGGAGCATTCTGCGTTGTGGTCGGCACCGCGATCACCCACCCGGCGAGCATCACCGGATGGTTCGACGCGGCGCTGAGCCCATAACAGAACCTGCTTCCGGCCAAACACCTCGCGCAGCCAGAGAATTAGCCCTATCGCCGCGGGGTGGCTCAGGGATTGCTTGGAGCCGTGGGCGCGGGCCGACCCACCACTCGGGCGCACCTTGGCGATGCAGATCTCCTCGATTACCTCCCCTGGAAGGTGTCCAACCTTCGCTTGCAGCCCATCGTGAGTTACTGCGCCATGAGGGAATTGGCCGCAATTATGGCCGGAAGGCCGTTGCCTAGCCGTTCGAGGATGTACCGCTCGTGTGGAACGACTTTGCCAGGCAGCTGTCCAAGGTCGAACCAAGTAAGTGCCGACGCCTTGTGCGGCTCCATGATTTGGGGCGCACCGGTCCAAGCGGTGCATTCAAAGAAGAAATCGATGCGACCACCCGAGGTTTCGTTGCCGCACTGCGGCCGGTGGATAGTGGTTAGCGGCTTGAGTTGCATGGCATCCAGTTCGATCCCGAGTTCCTCCTTTGCCTCACGAACGGCCGCTTGGATGGCCGACTCACCCGCTTCGACGTGACCTGCGGCAGCATTTGACCAGTAATTGTCTAGATAACCGGAGCCCTGCCTGCGCTGCAGGAGAACTCGATGCCTATCGCGAATGACTACGTAGCTCACGGGCGTCAGCGCGTTCCTGTTGTTGATGTGAAATCACTGCCTCTGAGTATTTAATAAGCTGGCCACGAGAACGACCAGCCAAAGCGGATGCGATGGCTAAACTGCGAGATCTCTAGTCAGTAGTACCTGCGCACGACTTTCAGATTAGATAATCGTCTGTTTTGAAGTCTTCGATTTTTGGTCAAATGCCAAATTACCTGCCCCTTCGTGATTGCCAAGCAGTCGCCGAGCGTACCAATGGTTCAACTAATTGAACAGCTAGTTTGCCAGGCTTGTGAAGAGGTCCAGTGCAAATACGACCGTGAAGAACAGAGCGATCCAGAATGCGACTAAGGCCCAGTTGCTAAAAAACTTGTTCTCTTTCGAATGAGTTCGCTTCCGATCTTGGCGTTCCCAGCAGAAAGTCCCAATAAATACCAGCGTCAAAAATAATGAAATAAGCATTGGCGCTAGCATGGTCTTTCTCATTCCGGTAGGCTAAAAGATGTTGCTGCTGATCATAGTAGGAAGTTTATTCGATACCGATGGGAGATGAAAATGACTAAAAGCCTAGTGGATACGCCCAAATCTCATATCGCGTGCCCTGCTGGAACTCGATGTTTATTCATTCTCGCCCCTGCCTTGTCGATCGCCTTGACGCTGCTGGCCTATTGGGTGGCCAGCCCGTGGATCCCGGACCATGTGGCAATACATGTCGGTCCCGACGGAGTTGGCTACGGATCGGCACTGCGCATGTTCGTGACCTGCTGCATCATCGCCACGGTGGCATTCATCGTTGGAGGAGTCACCGCGAGGGGATTCTTCGTGTCCGGACACTGGTATCAGATTGAGAAATCGATCGTCGTGAGCACGGAATCATTCGCCTATGCGGTGCTTGGCGTTGGGCTTGGTTCAGTCATGAGCACCTTAGGGCAAGAACCCAATGGTTCCAACACCCAAAGTGCTGGTATCGGATTATTGTCGTTCGTGCTCGTTTTCATCGCATCTGCCACCGTTTATGTCTTAGCGCTTCCCAAAGGGCGCTTTGAAGAGCTAGATACCGCATAGTTCGGCACAGTTCTCGCGCACGCTCGAGAGTGCGTAAAGGTCCGTCGACTAGAGACCTGTGCCTGTCGCTTTGGGCAGAACAACTTCAGCGGTGTTGTTCATTCTCGCTGGTGCTTCGGCAGGTGGATGACCGGTGGGGTCGTGTCCCGGACTACTCCGGTGGCCGGGGGT
>NZ_JBQSYR010000011.1:0-130234 GCF_052379505.1 Glutamicibacter sp. 363
TCACCATTCTTCGGTGACTGCTTCGCTCCGGAGCAACTTTACAACTCTAGCATGTTTCGTGAACCGGTCAAAACCAGTCGAAACGCCTTGTGAAAAGCTCTTTGCCACCGGATGAATTCTACGTGTATTCCACGTTGTTTCCGTTCCGGCAACAGAGAAAAACTATACGGGGCTTCTACGTATCGCGCAAATCGGCGAACTGCCCAAAAAATCGCACCTAAACATTGTCTGACTAGTCATTTAGGGATAAAGGTACAACAAAACCGCCAGAAAAGTGTCGTGGTTCACAGACATTTCTGGCGGTTTCGTGTTTATCGCTGATCGAAGCCGGCTAATTACCTAGCCGAAAGCTCCACGACTGCCATGTTCTTCTTGCCGCGGCGCACGATGGCATAGCGGCCATGCAGGAAGTTTTCGGCGGTAAGCACAGTCTCGATTCCTGCAACCTTCTCGTTATTCACGTAGGCGCCACCTTCGTTCACGGTACGACGGGCTGCAGACTGGCTTTCGCTCAGACCCGAAACGTGAAGCACGTTCAGAATACCGAGCTCATCGCTCGTGACCTTCGCGGACGGCAACTCTGCGAGCACCGATTCCAGAGTCGGCAGGTCGATCTCGCTCAAATCACCATTACCGAAAACTGCCGCCGAAGCGTCGATCACCTTATTGGTGGCCTCTTCACCGTGCACCAACGAGGTAACAAGCCAAGCGAGTTCGCGTTGGGCCTGGCGCTTGAACGGACGCTCGGCGACCTCAATCTCCAAGGTCTCGATCTGCTCGCGGGTCAGGAAGGTGAAGACCTTCAGTCGGTTGATCACATCCGCGTCGGCGGTATTCAACCAGAACTGGTAGAGGGTGTACGGGCTGCACATCTCGGCGTCCAACCAGATGGCGTTTCCTTCGGACTTGCCGAATTTGGTGCCATCGGAATTGGTAATCAGCGGGGTGCCGTAGGCGTGAGCCGACTTGCCTTCAACCTTGCGGATCAGGTCGGTGCCGCTGGTGAGGTTTCCCCACTGATCCGAGCCACCGGTCTGCAGTGTGCAACCGTACTGGCGGTTCAGCTCAAGGAAGTCGTAGCCCTGCAGCACCTGGTAGGAGAATTCGGTGTAGCTGATCCCCTCATCGGAGTTCAGCCGGGCGGAAACGATTTCCTTCTTGATCATCGTGCCCACGCGGAAGTACTTGCCCACGTCGCGCAGGAAGTCCAAGGCAGAGAGCTGCTGGGTCCAGTCCAGATTGTTGACCAAGCGGACCGCGTTCTCCCCGTCGGCGGAAAGGAAGCGGGAAACCTGCCCCTGCAAGCGGGCAACCCACTCGGTGACGGTTTCTCTGGTGTTCAAGGTGCGCTCGGCGGTCTGGCGCGGATCGCCGATCAGACCGGTGGAACCGCCGACCAGGGCCAGCGGCTTGTGGCCGGCCAGCTGCAGGCGGCGCATATTCAGCAACTGCACGAGGTTGCCCAGATGAAGGGATGGTGCGGTCGGATCGAACCCGCAATAGTAAGTGATGCTCTCTTCGGACAGCACGCGTTCCAGCTCGGCCTCATCGGTGGACACATGCACCAGGCCGCGCCACTTCAGTTCCTGCCAGATATTCTCGAAGGAGGGATCATTACTCTGTCCCGCAATGACGGGATTTTGCTTTAAGTCAGACACAGTCTCCACATTAGCAAAATCCCGTCGGCCAGTCCTAGTTTGTCCCCGTTCTCACACCCGGGGATTCCGAACTGTCTTGGGACGAACGACTAGGACTCGGTGAGCCCCGCGGGCAGCGGAGCGGTGTGAATCACGTGCAAGCGCTGAGTGGTGCGGGTCATCGCGACGTACAGATCGCCCACTCCCCCATCGACGTCCGCGATCAGCTGCGCCGGTTCCACGATGATCACCCCGTCGAATTCCAAGCCCTTGGATTCGCGTGCGGTAATCACCACGATGTCCTGGACCATTCCGCCGGACCCGGTGCCAACGCGCTCACCGTAGATCTTGGTGACCGCAGCGCGCGCGTCGGCCAGCAATTCCTGCGGGACGATGATCGCCTGCAGGCCCCCGGCCGCGTAGTCCAGCTCTTCGGGAAGCTGCGCGATGAGCTGCTCGATCAGCTGGCCCTGCGGCGCATAGGTGAGCACCGGCGGCCAGTCACCCTCGCGCACCGCGCGCGGCGTGGTGATGCGCAGCCCCGCGGCTTGGGCCACGCGAACCGCAGCATCGGCGATCTGCGCCGGGGTGCGGTAATTGACCGTGAGCTCTTCGAGGTTGTAACGCTCGCCCAGGAAGGGTTCCAACGCCTGCGCCCAGCTGTTTGCGCCCGAGGCGGCGGAGGTCTGCGCGATATCCCCGACGATGGTGAAGGACTTCATCGGGCAACGGCGCACCAGCAGGCGCCACTGCATCGGCGAGAGTTCCTGCGCCTCATCGACCACGATATGCCCGTAGGCCCAGGTGCGATCGGCCACCGCACGTTCCGCGGCGCTCTGCGAGGCAGCGGTTTCCTGGTTCACCGCGGCGACCTGCTCCGCGGTGACCACCCCGTCGATCCCCGCGTTGGCGAGCATCGTGTCCATATTGTTCAGCGCCATCTTCGCGTTTTCCACGTCACGCTCGTACTGCGAGGTATCAGGAGCGTCCTGCGGGTTGACGAACTCGCCGAGCAATTCGGCGGCCTCGTCGAGCAGCGGCACGTCGGCCTCGGTGAACGCCGAGCCGGCCGGGCGGAAGAGCGCGTCGCGGTCGGCCTGCGACAGCCGCGGGGCGGCCGCTTCGAGCAGGTGCGGCTTGGCGTAGAGCTCTTCGAGCAGGCCCTGCGGGCTCAGCGGCATCCAGCAAAGGTTGATCGCCACGCGCACATCCCAGGATTCGCGGACTTCCTGGGGCAGGTAGGAGCGGTCCGCGGCGCTGGGCTGCCCGGCGGATTCCTCCAGTTTGCGCAGCAGCTGCTCGGCCAGGTCCCCGACGATCACCTTGGTGAAGGTCTCGCGGGCCTCGTTGTAGGGCTTGTGGCTGTGCCGGGCGCGTTCGCGGGCGTTGCGCACCATGCCCCGGGTCAGCGTCAGCCGGGTGCCTTCGACCACCACGGTGCGGTCCTCGGCGAGCAGCCGCTGGCGGTTGCGCACCGCGGCGGCGATCACCTTGGCCATCGACAGCCGGCCCTTGACCTTCGCCACGGTCCGGTTGGTTTCAGCTCCGGCCGCCACCCCGTGGTACAGCTCGCCTACCGAGGACATGACCACGCCGGTTTCGCCCAGCGAGGGGAGCACGCGTTCGATATAGCGCATGAAGGAATTGGACGGGCCGACGATCAGCACGCCGGCGTTCTTCAGCCGTTCGCGGTATTCGTAGAGCAGGAAGGCAGCGCGGTGCAGCGCAACGGCGGTTTTGCCGGTGCCCGGACCGCCCTGCACGACCACGGCGCCTGGAAGCTCCGCACGGATGATCGCATCCTGCTCGGCCTGGATGGTGCCGACGATATCGCCCATCCGGCCGGTGCGTTTTTCGCGCAGCGCGGCCATCAAGGCACCTTCACCGTGGTGGGTGTGCCCCTCGTCGAGCCAGGTTTCATCGAGCACGTCGTCTTCGATCCCCGCCACCGTACGGCCCTTGAGCATCAGGTGGCGGCGGCGCCGCACGCCGCGCGGGTTCAACGCGGTGGCCTGGTAGAACGGGGCGGCTTCGGAAGCGCGCCAGTCGATCATCAGCCGATTGAGCTCCTCGTCGGATAGCCCGATGCGGCCGATATAGCGCGGTTCGACGCCCTCGCCGTGGTCGGCCATGTCCAGCCGGCCGAAGACCAAGCGATCCTGCACCGCGTCCAACTGGGCGATGCGGTCCTCGTAGAGGCTGGCGAATGAATCGCGTTCGGATTGGTTCTGGAAGGTCCCCACCGCACCGGTGGCGCGAGTGCGCGCAAGCTGCTCCACCTTTTCCGCGCGCAACTCATCGAGCCTGTCATACAGGCGTGCGACGTACTGGCTTTCAGCGAGCAGATCCCGCTCGATCGTACCGGTCAATCTTGGTTCCCCTCGCGCTAACTTACAGGACAGACAATCTTACGCGCGTAGCGACCCTACGGGTTAATCCCGCGAAGCCACCACGTCATCTTCGCGCCGCACCACGCCGTGGCGCGGCGCGGCGCGGCGGTTAAACCGTTTGCAGCGACAGCACCCGGTGCCCGCCCAGGTTCTTGCGTCCGCCCAAGGCCTCAAGTTCCAAGATCACCCCGACGCCGGCGACGATGCCTCCGGCGCGTTCGATCAGCCGCACCGAGGAGCCCACGGTCCCGCCGGTGGCGAGCACATCGTCGAGCACCAGCACCCGGGTGCCGGGGGCGATCTCATCCTTATGCAACTCCAGCGCGGCGCTGCCGTATTCCAGGGTGTAGTCATCGCGGTAGACCTCGCGCGGCAGCTTTCCGGCCTTGCGGATGGTCAGCATCCCGGTCCCCGAGGCGTAGGCCGCGGCCGCGGCGAGCACGAAGCCGCGCGCTTCCAGCCCGGCGACGATGTCGAAGGTCCCGGCGAAGGGCGCGATCAACTCGTCGACCAGGCGGCGCAAGCCCACAGGATCGGCAAACACCGGGGTGAGGTCCTTAAAGGAGATACCGGGCTGCGGGTAGTCGGGGACCACCGCGCACAGACGATCCAGCAGTTCGCAAATGCTCTCGTTATTAGTCACGCGTAATATTTTAGTGCGTGCGTGACCCCGCTGGGTACCTGGACGATTGTGCCATCGGCGGAACGGAGGCACCCGGGCTCGCTGCTGCTGCGCCGCCCGGTCGCCCATTGCCTAGCGCGGCAGCGGTCCGGGCGCGGAATCGCGCGGAATCAGCGCTGCATCAGGGTATCGCTCGGCCAAGGCAGCAGTGTGGGGAATTCGGCCGAATCGGCGGCCTTGGTGGCGCGTACCACCCCGCTGACCGGGCGGCCGACGAACCAGGCGGCCAGATCGTAGTCGGTTCCCTCCAATACCCAGGACCGCTGGCCGTTGCCGAGCACCTGGCGCTGCCGTCCATGGGGTTGCACCACGACGCGGTCACCTGCCCGCACCCGGGCGGCCAGCGCGCGCAGCAGGTGATCGGAAAACTCTTGCGGCCAGCTGGCGGCCGGGCGCACGAATTCGTCCAGATCGGTGGCGTGTATCAGCATTTCGCGCCACACCGCATAGACCATGTCCGCGACCTGCGCCGCGGGCCGATAGCCCACCGGCTGCTCCCACTTGGCTTCGCAACCGGCCAGCACCACGCGCAGCTGCGCGAGGGATTCGGCCACCAGTTCGCGCAGCTTTTCCGGTCGCAGCAACGCGACCATATTGATCGCTTCGATCCGCCCGACCTGTCCCCCGTCGTACATCGGCGGCAAGTGCGCGGCCCCGGCGTTCTCGAATTGCCGCCGGGCAGCCTGCGCCAGCGAATGCAGGTGCGCGACTAGTTGCGCGGTGCTCCAACCGGGCAGCGAGCTGGGCTTGGCGAATGCCTCGTCGGGCAACTGCGCCAGCTGCGTGGCCAATTCGTCCAAGGCCGTGGTGACCTGCTCAATGAGTTGTTCCGGCGGAAGTTCAGATGTCATGGCACACACTCTAGCGCGCGGGCATATCCGCGCAGAAGTCCAGCTCGTTAAACGCCTATGGCGGCCCGATAGCTTCGCGGTATCGTGAAGCTATCGGGCCGCCATAGGTTGCCGAACGAAGGTTTGGGCCTAGCCCTTGACCCAGGCGCGGATCTCGTCGAGCTGGCGTTCGAATTCGGTTAGCTGCGCCGCGACGGCACTCGGCGCGGTGCCGCCCTGCCCGTTGCGCGCGTTCAGCGAACCTTCGGTGGAGAGCACTTCGCGCACCGCCGGGGTCAGGTGCTCGGAGATGCCCGCATATTCTTCGTCGGTCAGATCCCACAGCTCCACGCCGCGCGATTCGGCCAGCTGCACGGCGGACCCGGAGAGCTCATGCGCATCGCGGAACGGCACGCCCTGGCGGACCAGCCATTCGGCGATGTCGGTGGCCAAGGCGAAGCCCTGCGGAGCAAGCTGCGCCATGCGCTCGGTATTGAAGGTCAGCGTGCCCATCATGCCGGCCATCGCTGGCAGCAGCATCTCCAGGGTGTCCGCGGCGTCGAACACCGGTTCCTTGTCTTCCTGCAGGTCGCGGTTGTAGGCCAGCGGCAGCGCCTTCAGCGTTGCCAGCAAACCGGTCAGGTCGCCGATCAGCCGGCCGGCCTTGCCGCGGGCCAGCTCGGCGATGTCCGGGTTCTTCTTCTGCGGCATGATCGAGGAGCCGGTGGAGAAGGCATCGTGCAGCTTCACGAAGCTGAACTCCTTGGTGGCCCAGAGGATCACTTCCTCGGACACGCGGGAGAGGTCCACGCCGATCATCGCGGTGATCCAGGAGAATTCGGCGAATACGTCACGTGCGGCGGTGCCGTCGATTGAGTTGAACACCGCGGAGTCGAAGCCCAGCTCGCTGGCGACGAAGTTCGGGTCCAGCCCCAGGGTCTGCCCGGCCAGCGCGCCGGAGCCGTAAGGGGAAACCGCAGCTCGCTTATCCCAATCGGCGAAGCGCTGCACGTCGCGCAGCAGCGGCCACGCGTAGGCCAACAGCAGGTGCGAAAGCAGGATCGGCTGGGCGTGCTGCAGGTGGGTACGCCCTGGCATCGGCGCGTAAGGGTGCGCCTTGGCCTGGTCGACCATCGCATCGATGGTGTCGATGACACCGGAGGCGATGATGCGTGCGTGGTCGCGCAGGAACAAGCGGCCCAGGGTAGCGATCTGGTCATTGCGCGAGCGGCCCGCGCGCAGCTTGCCGCCCAGCTGCGTGCCGGCGCGTTCGAGCAGTCCGCGTTCCAGCGAACCATGCACGTCCTCATCGGATTCTGCCGCCACGTAGGCCTCGGACTTCACGTCCGCTTCGAGCTGGTCAAGGGCGGCGAGCATCTCCGTCAGCTCGGCCTCGGTCAGCAGCCCCGCGCGGTTGAGCACCTTGGCGTGGGCACGGGAACCGGCGATGTCGTAGCTGGCCAGGCGCCAGTCGAAGTGGGTCGACTTACTCAGGGCAGCCATCGCATCAGCGGGCCCACCGGAGAAGCGTCCGCCCCAGAGCGATCCTTCATTTGTTGACGAGGTCATGACTCGTTCCTTTCAGCCAGATCCCGCCGGGCGACGGGTAAAGTTTATTGATTCGCTGAAACCACTCTAGCAAAGCTTTATGCATTGGCGCTCATAAATATTCAGCAAGTTTGCGATTCTGCTGTGCGCATCTTTCGGTGCGCGGTCCCCCTCCGTTCGAAGCACGGGTCACCCGGCGTCACATATCGTGCCCGGCATGAGTAGCGATCGGCTGCCTGTGAACTATGTACCGATTTTTTGAGAGGAGTCGGTGAGTTGCGCGTTTTACACTTCCGCAGGTGCGGAGGCGAGCGTATGGTGAGAGACACACAATCGAATACGGATACTTCGTTGGAGGAAACCCCATGGAAATCCAGTTATACCGCGGTGATATCACCACGTTGAACGTTGATGCCATCGTGAACGCAGCCAATCCCTCATTGTTGGGTGGCGGCGGCGTTGACGGAGCTATTCATGCGGCAGCCGGCCCGGCCCTGCTCGCCGCTTGCCGCGAAGTGCGCACGGCCCGGTACCCCGATGGGATCCCTTCCGGTATTGCCGTAGCGACGAAGGCAGGGAACCTTTCGGCGAAGTGGGTTATCCACACCGCTGCGCCGAACCTGGCACTGCTCAAGCCAAACCCGAAAATACTGGCCGATTGCTTCAGCAATTCGCTCTATCTAGCCGCGCGCCATGAGGCGCACTCGATCGCATTCCCGGCCTTGGGCGCGGGTGCGTTCGGCTGGCCGCCGGAGCAGGTCGCACAGATTGGTTTCGAAACGATCAGCGCCTGGATCGAAACGAATAAGCATATTTCGCCGATCCATCGAGTTGTGATGGTGTCACATACCGACGAGGTTCAAGAAGCCTTCGAGCAGGCTTTTAACATGTCCTCCGTGGACCAGCTCGCAGCCTAGACGCTCCGATACCCCGGTGTCAGACACCAATAACTACCCGTCATGGCACAGCGCCTGACGGGTAGTTCTTCTCTGGGGCGCGGTCAAGCAGCCCGGTGAGCACTATCGCCCGGGGCTTGCCGGTCCTGCCGCGTTTCCGGATGCCGGTTCAACACGGCCCGATAACTGGCGCCGGGTGGAATCCCGGGGCCCTGCGCAGAGCCATTTCCCGTGGCATCGAAGGTTTGGAAGTACCGATTGCGTCTCGGCCTTCGATCTGGGTCGAGGTGTTCGGGCAAGATGACGTGCGGCAGCCCGTCGATGCTCACGATCTTGAGGTACCCCAGGTGCACCGCGACATGATGGGCCGGGCATAAGGGGCAGCAATTGGACAGGCTGGTTTGGCCACCGTGTTCCCAGTACCGGATGTGATGGTAATCCAGCAGCGCCGGATCCATGGTGCAACCGGGCACGACGCAGCCGCCGTCGCGTGCCCGCGCGGCGCGTTTGATCGACTTGGGAAACAACCTCTGGGATCGTCCGACATCGAGCACCTGCCCCGCTGCATTGAAAACCATGGGGATGATCTCCGCTTCGCACAATAATTTGCGCAGGTCTTCCGGTTCCAGCTCGATCCCGTGGGCGGTGCGGGCGGTGCCGCTGGCCAGCTCGCGCAGGTCGCGTAGCGCCAGGTACACGATCAGCTCCGGGGTGACGGTTTTTCCGTCGCTGCCTTCACCGCCATGGGTTTGGTTCCGCAAGATGCCAAGCAGGGCATTCAGCCGGCGTTGCGGCACGCTGCACAGCGGATCCAGGTCCGTCTGCGCGGCCATGAACTCGGCGGAGGCCGGAAAAGGTTCGATTCCTGCCGGGACCGGCGGTGGGTTGCTGCGCCGGGTCCGGGAAGAAGGTGCTGGCGATGCGGGGTTTTCCTTGCCCCGCGGTACTGCTTCAGCCTCACCGCTAAGTTCGGGCGCTGGGCTCCCTTCGGGCGCCGCTTCCTCCGCGGCCGCGGGTTCTGGGATCTGCTCGGGGTCGGGAGCTGCAGCCCACCGCGGAGGTGGGCTGGCGCTGTTCCACTGCCGATCCAGGTTTTCTCGCCACGCCGGCAGCTGCTCCGCGGACTTTCCGGTGGTTGACTGCATGTCCGGGGCATCCGCTGGCCGTTTGAGCACCGTCGCGGCCAAGCGGGCCGCCGCCCCGGCGGCCGTTCGCTTGTTGTCGGCCTGGGCGATCAGCGATTCGAAGAGCTCTGCGTCGAGGCCCTCCACTCGGATGAGGTACTCGTGCACTCCCTGCTTGACCGGGCGGGGGAAAACGCCTAGTTTCGGGCGGGGCTGCTCGCTATGCTTCAGCTTGTATCTGGCCATCAGGGCGCCGATTTTCTTCCGGCTGGTGGCTCGATCGTGTTCTTTCAGCAGCCGGTTGGCGTGCGCCTCGAGGGTTTGGCCGTCCTCGGCCGTGGCGCTGGCGGTGGTGGGCAGCCCATCGAAGGTGGTGTCCTGGGGCTCGACCTTGTCCAGCGCCCTGGCCTGGGCGAGCACCGCGCGCGGATCAAGCTGCTTGTGCTCGGCGAAGGTGCGGGCCAGTTGCGTAAACCGCGGGGCGCAGCCGGTGCCGGCGATGCTGCGCCGGGCGTGGATCAGGTGCGCGTCGGCGATGCGGCGGCTAGCCTCCTGATAGTCCAGCCCGAGCCACTTGCCCAAAAAATCCGCGGCATCCCGGTAGCAGGTGCGTCCCGGAGCCAGTCGCGCGGCGGCGCTGAAATCGGTGGAGCCGGCACGCAGCGCGTCGAATTCCTCCAGGGCCAGGGCATGGCTTGCGGTAATTTCCACGGCGCTGGCCGCACGCGGCAGCTCGCGGTAGACCTCGCGGTTCAACCGCTCGAGATGCTCGGCGAAGGCGGCCGCCACCCGCGGATCATCGGTGGCGGCGGCTTGCTCGGCAAGAACCCCGAACAGCGTGCGGCACGCGTCTTGCGCGGCGATGAGCTGTTCGATACTCAGCGCGGGCGCGGTTACGAGCTGGCCGGCCAGCTCGCTCAGCGTAGGTGGCAGTTGTTCGGGGTCCATGCACCGATGATGCCCCGAGACGTGCGCGGCTTAAACGGCACCGCCACCGGGTGTGGATAACATCCGGTGGCGGGCCGATCGTGCGTGAGCAAGCCGGTCAGCGCGGTTCGGCCAGTTGCAGGAAACGCCCGGCGACCTCCGCGGCCCCCTCGGCCGCCCGGGTGATCACCATGATCGTGTCGTCCCCCGCGATGCAGCCGAGGATGGAGGGCATCTGCGAGTGGTCGATGGCCAGCGCTAGCAGGTTCGCGGCGCCCGGCGGGGTGCGCAGCACGACGATGTTGCCCGAGGCTTCGGCGGTGACCAGCTGCTCAGCGCAGATCTTGGCCAGCCGTGCGTCGAGCACCTCCTGGGTGATCGCGGTCTTCGGGGAACGGTCCCCGCCCTCCTGGCGCACCGCGTAAATCAGCTGGCCGAGGTGATCGCGGATGCGCACCGCCCCGATTTCCACCAGGTCCCGGGAGAGCGTGGCCTGGGTGACCTCCAGCCCGTCGTCCTTCAGCAGCCCGAGCAGCTCGGCCTGGCTTTTGACCGAATTATTCCCCAAAAATGCGCGGATCCGCGCCTGGCGGGCGGTCTTGGTGCTTGGCTGGGTCCCCATTTAAAGCTCGACCCGCTCGTCCTCGGCCAGCTCGGAGGCGACCATCAGCCAGGCCATGATGGCCTTCTGCGCGTGGACCCGGTTTTCGGCCTCGTCGAACACCACCGACTGCGGGCCGTCGATCACCTCGGCGTCGATCTCGTAGCCGCGGTAGGCCGGCAGGCAGTGCAGCACGATGGCATCGGGCTTTGCCAGCTTCATGGCTTCGGCGGTCACCGAGTAGTCGGTGAACAGCTGCTGGCGTTCGGCCTTCTCGGCCTCCTGCCCCATGGAGACCCAGGTATCGGTGACGACCACGTCCGCGTCGGCCAGCGCGGCGGCCGCGTCGGTGGTGATGGTGACCGAACCGCCGGACTGCTCGGCGCGGATTTCCGCGGCGGCGATGATCTCGGCGGCCGGGAGGTAGCCTTCCGGGCCGGCGATGCGCACGTGCATGCCGGCGGTGACCCCGGCCAGCAGGTAGGAGTTGGCCATGTTATTCGCCGCATCGCCCAGGTAGACCATGCTCAGCCCGGCGGTCTTGCCCTTGTGCTCGCGCACGGTGAGCAGGTCGGCGAGCAGCTGGCAGGGGTGGTAGTCGTCGCTCAGCGCGTTGATCACCGGCACCGCGGAGTTCGCCGCCATTTCCTCCAGCCCGGACTGCGCGTAGGTGCGCCAGACGATGGTGGAGACCATGCGCTGAAGCACCTTGGCCGAGTCGGCGATGGATTCCTTGTGGCCCAGCTGCGATTCGCCGGAGTTGATGATCAGCGGGGAGCCGCCGAGCTCGGCGATGCCCGCGTGGAAGGAGACCCGGGTTCGGGTGCTGGTCTTATCGAAGAACACCGCGACGGTTTGCGGGCCGGCGTAGGGCCGGTAGCCGTATTTGTCGGCCTTCATCGCCGCGGCGAGGTCCAGGACCTTGGACTGCTCGGCGGGGCTCAGGTCGAGGTCGGTCAAGAAGTGGCGGGTAGCGCTCATGAATCGGTTCCTTTTGCTTCCGGTGGTGCCGGGAAAATGTGTGGGCTAGGCGGCGGTGGCCGCGGTCAGCAGCGCCGGCAGGGCGGCGAGGAAGGTGCCCAGCTGCTCGCGGGTGATGATCAGCGGCGGGGCCAGGCGGATGGTGGACTCGTCCGTGGCGTTCACGATGAACCCCGCATCCAGTGCCGCGCCGACCAGCTGCGGCGCCGAACCATCCATCAGCTCGAAGGCGGTGAGCAGGCCGCGGCCGCGGACCTCCCCGACCCCGTCGATGCCGGCCAGTTCGGCGCGCAGCCAGTTCCCGGTTTCGCGCACATGGCCCAGCAGCTTCTGATTTTCGATGGTGTGGATGACCGCGAGCCCGGCGGCGCAGGCCACCGGGTTGCCGCCGAAGGTGGTGCCGTGGTCCCCCGGGGTCAGCCAGGCGGTGTTCTGCTGCCCGAAGACGATCATCGCCCCGATCGGGAAGCCGCCGCCCAGGCCCTTGGCCAGGGTCATCACATCGGGGATCACGCCCGCGGAGGCGAAGAACTCGCCGGTGCGCCCCATGCCGGTCTGCACCTCGTCGAAGACCAGCAGGGCCCCTGCCGCGGAGGTGATCTCGCGGGCCGCGCGCAGGTACTCGGCGCCCAGCTCGCGCACCCCGGCCTCGCCCTGGATGGGTTCGATGAATACCGCGGCCACGGTTTCGTCCACCGCGGCGCGCAGCGCGGCCTCGTCTCCGGCCGGAATCCAGCTGACGTTGCCCGGCAGCGGCGCGAAGGGAGCGCGGTACTTCTCCTTGTAGGTCAGCGACAGGGCTCCGAGGGTGCGGCCGTGGAAGGCGTGCTCCAGGGCGATCACCTTGGTGCGCGGGACCGCCGCGGTGCCGGTGTTCCGGCGGGTGAGCTTCAGCGCCGCCTCGTTCGCCTCGGTGCCGGAGTTCGCGAAGAACACCTTCGAGCCTTCCGGGGCGGCCGAAATTTCGAGCAGCTTCTCGGCCAGCGCGATCTGCGTCGGGGAGCTGAAGAAGTTCGACACGTGGCCCAAGGTGGCCAGCTGGCTGGTGATCACGGAAGTCAGCAGCGGGTTCGCGTGGCCCAGGGTGTTCACCGCGATGCCGCCGAGCAGATCCAGGTACTGGTTGCCGTCGGCGTCCCAGACATGGCAGCCGGCCCCGCGCACGAGCACCCGCGACGGGGCGCCGAACACGCCGAGCAGCGACTTGGCGTAGCGGGCGGACAGATCCGCGCCGTGCAGCGCGGAGAGTTCGTTGGCCTCGTTCAACGCGCCGGTGGCGCGCAGTTCCTGACTCACTTGGATTCCTTAATCTGGGGTACCACCTGGGTGCCGACCCCGGCGGTGGTGAAAATTTCGAGCAGCATCGAGTGCGCCTCGCGGCCGTCGACGATATGCGCCTGGGGCACTCCGGCGTCCACCGCCTTCAGGCAGGCACCCATCTTCGGGATCATGCCCGATTCCAGCGTGGGCAGCATGCTGCGCAGCTCCTCGTTGGTGATCGAGCTGATCAGCGAGGACTTGTCCGGCCAGGCGGCGTAGAGCCCCTCCACGTCGGTGAGGATCACCAGCTTGGCCGCGCCCAGCGCGGTGGCCAGCGCTGCGGCGGCGGTGTCCGCGTTGACATTGAGGATCGCGCCGGTGGGATCGGCGTGCTCGTCGAACTCCGGGGCGACGGTGGAGATGACCGGGATCATTCCGGCCTTGACCAGCGAATCCACCTGGTCGGTGCGCACCCGGGTGACCTCGCCGACCAGCCCGAGGTCAACCTCGACGCCGTCCACGGTGGTGCCGGTGCGCACCGCCTGCAAGGTGGCCCCGTCCTCCCCGGACATGCCCACCGAGTAGGGGCCGTGCGAGTTGATCAGGCCCACCAGGTCGCGCTGCACCTGGCCGGTGAGCACCATGCGCACCACGTCCATCGCCTCCGGGGTGGTCACCCGCAGCCCGCCGCGGAATTCGGATTTGATGCCCAGGGTGTCGAGCATCTTGTTGATCTGCGGTCCGCCGCCGTGCACCACCACCGGGTTGATCCCGGCGTGGCGCAGGAACACGATGTCCTCGGCGAAGGCGCGGCGCAAGGACTCGTTGACCATCGCGTTGCCGCCGTATTTGATGACCATCGTGGTCCCGGCGAAGCGCTGGATCCAGGGCAGCGCCTCGATCAGGGCTTCGGCCTTGGTGCGAGCGGCGCCGAGGTTGGTATGTGCTGTGTGCGGCATGGTGGGTTTGCTCCTGCGAAGGCGGCCTAGCTGGAGTAGGCGGAGTTTTCGTGGACGTAGTCGTGGGTCAGGTCGTTGGTGAGGATCGTCGCCTCGATCGCCCCGGCGTTCAGGTCGATGTCGATGGTGACGAAGCGGTCTTCCAGCGAGATCAGATTGCGGTCCTCGCCGACGCCGCCGTTTTTGCAGACCATCACGCCGTTGATCGCCACGTTCAGCTCATCGGGTTCGAAGGCCGCGGCCGTGGTGCCGACCTCGGAGAGCACCCGGCCCCAGTTCGGGTCCTTGCCGAAGATCGCGGTCTTGACCAGGTTCGAACGGGACACCGCGCGGGAGACCTCCAAAGCGTCGGCCTCGGTGGCCGCGTTGTAGGTGCGCACCGCGATGGTGTGTTGTGCACCTTCGGCATCGTCGATCAGCTTCGCGGCCAGCTCCTGGCACAGATCTGCCAGGGCGGCGGTGAATTCTTCCAGGTCCGGGGCGATGCCCGAGGCGCCGGAGGACATCAGCAGCACGGTGTCGTTGGTGGACATGCAGCCATCGGAGTCCGCCCGGTCAAAGCTCACCGCGGTGGCCGCGCGCAGGGCCTGGTCCAGCGCCTGGGGCTCGAGCACCGCATCGGTGGTGAGCACCACGAGCATGGTGGCCAGCGCCGGGGCGAGCATTCCCGCACCCTTGGCCATGCCGCCGATGCTATATCCGCTCACGCTGCGCGAGGCGATTTTCGGGACGGTGTCGGTGGTCATGATGCCGGCGGCGGCTTCGTCGGCGGCCCCTTGGCCGTCGGCGAGCGCGCCGGCCGCCTGCTTCACCCCGGGCAGCAGCTTACCCATCGGCAGCTGCATGCCGATCAGGCCGGTGGAGGCCACCGCCACGTCGCCCGAAGAGAGGTTCAGCAGTTCGGCCACGTATTCGGCGGTGCGGTGCGTGTTGCCGAATCCCTCGGCACCGGTGCAGGCGTTGGCGCCGCCGGAGTTCAGCACGATCGCATCCACCCGGCCGTCGCGGAGAACTTCCTTGGACCAGTGCACCGGGGCGGCGGCCACGCGGTTCGCGGTGAATACCGCGGCGGCGGTGAAGTCCGGGCCCAGGTTCTGCACCAGCACGACGTCGTTCTTGCCGGTGGACTTCAGGCCCGCAGGGACCCCGGAGGCCAGGAAGCCGGCCGGTGCGGTGACGCCGGCCAGTTCGGCCTGCGGAAAGGTGGGGGTGTGGGTCAGGCTCACGGTGCGACTCCTTGCATCATCAATCCGGTGGTTTCGGGCAGGCCGAGGGCGATATTCATCGATTGCACCGCGGCGCCCGCGGTGCCCTTGGTGAGGTTATCCAGCGCAAGGGTGACGATCACTCGTCCGGCGTGCTCGTCGAGCGCCAGCTGCAGCTGCACGTGGTTGCTCCCCTGCACCGCGCCGGTGGTCGGCCACTGGCCCTCGGGCAGCAGGTGCACAAAGGGCTCGTTGGCGTAAGCCGATTCCCAGGCTGCGCGCAGCGCGCCGGCGGTGACTCCGGGCTTGATGCGCGCGGTGGCGGTGGTCAGGATGCCGCGCGGCATCGGTGCGAGGGTCGGGGTGAAGGATACGGTGACTTCCTCCCCGGCGAGCTTGCTCAAGCCCTGCTCCATCTCGGGGATGTGGCGGTGGATGCCGCCGACGCCATAGGTGCTCATCGAGCCCATGGTTTCGCTGCCCAGCAAATGGGTTTTGGCGCTCTTGCCGGCCCCGGAGGTGCCCGAGGCGGAGACGATGACCACGTCTTTGGCCTCCAGCAGGCCCGCGCCGTAGCCCGGGGCGAGGGCCAATTGGCCGCCGGTCGGGTAGCAGCCGGGGACGGCCACGCGCTTGGTGCCGATCAGTTGTTCGCGCTGGCCGGGCAGTTCGGGCAGCCCGTAGGGCCAGGATCCGGCGTGCGGCGAACCGTAGAATTTCTCCCAGGCGGCGGCGGATTCCAGCCGGTGATCCGCCCCGGCATCGATCACCAAGGTGCATTCGGGCAGGGCCGCGGCGACCGCTGCGCTCGCGCCATGCGGAAGGGCGAGGAAGACCACGTCGTGCCCGGCCAGGTTTTCCACGGTGGTCTCCACGAGCACGCGGTCGGCCAGGGAATGCAGATGCGGGGCGACGCCGCCCAAACGCAGCCCGGCCTGGGAATGCGCGGTGATCGCACCGATCTCTACCTGTGGGTGGTTGGCCAAAATTCGAAGGACCTCGCCGCCGGCGTATCCGCTGGCGCCGGAGACAGCAACTGAAATCGTCATGACCTCACTCTACAACTGGTTATGCATCAAACCTAATAAATATGCATAAATAGTTCGTCATTTACGCAACCCGGGGTTGCCGCACACCCGGCTCACACCCTTCAGACCTAAACTAGTTACCAGGAGCCGTCAGCAATATGGCAAGGGACAAAGATTGGACGCGCATCGCATGAATCAGCAGAGCATACTCGTCCCCCACGCAGGTGGGCCTGAAGTTTTGGAGCTCGGCGAAACCCAAATCCCTGCCCCGGGCGCCGGACAGGTGCTCGTCAAGGTCGAGGCCGCCGGGGTGAACTTCATTGAAACCTATCAGCGCTCGGGAGTCTACGCCGTGGACTATCCGTTCACCCCGGGCAGCGAATTCTCCGGCACCGTCACCCAGGTCGGTGAGGACGTGCGCCATTTGAAGGTCGGCGACCGGGTCGCCACCGCCAGCGGTGCAAAGGGCTATGCCCAATACACCGTGGTCAACGCGGCCGAGCTGGGCAAGGTGCCCGACAAGGTCGACCTGCGATTGGCCGCGGCGCTCCCCCTGCAGGGCATGACCTCGCACTACCTGACGCATTCGAGTTACCTGGTGCGTTCGGGCGATGTCATCCTCAGCTACGCCGGCGCCGGCGGAGTGGGGCTGCTGCTCACCCAGATCCTGAAGATGAAGGGCGCCACCGTCATCACTACCGCCTCCACCCAGGAGAAGAAGGATCTGGCCCGCGCCGCCGGAGCAGACTACGTGGTGGATTATGACCAGGTCGAAGCCACCGTGGACAAGGTCACCGGCGGGGTGGGCGCGCACGCGGTCTACGACGGCATCGGCAAGGACACCTTCGAAACCTCGCTGAAGGTGCTCAAGCGCCGCGGCACGCTGGTGCTCTTCGGCGGGGCCAGCGGGCAGGTGCCGCCCTTTGATCTGCAGCGGCTGAATGCGGCCGGGTCGCTGAGCGTGACCCGGCCGAAGCTCGCGGACTTCCTGGCCACCGACGAGGAACGTGCTTGGCGCTTCGGCGACGTCTTCGGCTGGGCCGCCAGCGGGGACTTGGATGTCCGCGTTGGACAGAAATTCGCGCTGGCCGACGCGCGTGAGGCGCATGCCGCGTTGGAATCACGCAAAACCACCGGCAAGGTGCTGCTCGTTCCCTAAACAGGGCCGGCAGGCATTCCAATGCCCGATGGACCAGCGAATCCATCGGGCATTGTTGCTCGTCTTCAGATTTTGGCCAACAACCGGGCGCTCATTGACCCATCTTGCGGATTAGTTCCGTGGAAATATATTTCATCTGCTGAGCTGAAATATGGTTAGTCGCCACGTAATCTATGTGCTCGGATTCAACTCGTTCCACGAAGTTACGAGCCCACCTGCCATTTGCCCGCGCTCCCGGATCCAACGAGGCGTAGGCCGACATCACTGTGTCGGCAAGGGCGTCGGGGTCAAAACTCCAATTCCGCGCCAACAGGTCTTGGACTATCTGAGCGATCTCCGCTGGGGAGTAATCGAGGAATTCAATCCGCAGAGGAATACGCGAGGGCAACCCCGGATTCGCCTTAAGGAACCGCTCCATACTCTCGGTGTAGCCAGCGAAGATTGCCACAAATTTGTCGCGGTCTTCCTCCAATCGGGTCACGAAGGTTTCCACTGCTTGGCGGCCGAAGTCACTATGTGAACCATCGGTTAGCTGGTAGGCCTCATCGACGAACAGCACTCCACCCATGGCCTCCTCAATGACTCGGCTCGTTTGTTCTTCTGTATGTCCGACCCATTTACCGACCAGTTGCGCACGGTCCACTGTCTTGACTGTGGGAGATTCGAGTAGCCCGAGGTTAAAGAAAATTTGACCGATGAGCTTGGCGACAGTGGTCTTTCCAGTTCCAGGGTTTCCTGCGAAGACCATGTGGTACGACGGGCGGGCGATCACTTCGCCTAGCTGCTGGCGCTGTTGGTCGATCTTTACCCGGTTCACCAGCTTTCTCACCCATTGCTTGACGTTGCCCAGCCCCACCAGTCGGTCGAGTTCGGCCAATAATTCATCGACTTTCTGCTGCTTCGCTTGTGCATCTCCGCCTAGTAGAGCCTCGAAATCCGCCGCGGTAATATGCGTGAGGGCTGCTTCGTCGTGACTCGGCTGGCCAAAGACCCGCCCTGCCATCTGCTTTACGAGCTCTTCGTTAAAGTTACGCACCCATCGACCGTTGCTCCGATCGGCGGCTTGGCCGTACTTTTGTGTGACCGTGCGACGATACAGCTGCTCGTCGACGGTGTAGTCGGCTTCCAGAAGGCTCCGGTAGCCGATCTCGGCAATTTCCAGCGCACTGTAGTCTTCAAAATCGAATCGGTTTGGAATGCGGGATTTCAGTCCCGGATTCATGTTCAAGAAGTCTTGCATCTGGTTCGCATAGCCGGCAAAGATCACTACGATGCTTTCCCTATGGTTCTCCATGTAGGCAAGGATTGTGTCGACGGCTTCCTGTCCAAAGGAATTTCCTTCCTTCTGATGCAATGAATATGCTTCGTCAACGAACAATATTCCGCCGCGGGCCTTGTCTAAGGCCTTCTGCGTCATGATCGCGGATGCGCCGAGATGCTGACCGACCAGATCCGGGCGCCCGACTTCAATGAAGTTGTTTTTCTCGATTGCACCTGCGGCGTATAGCGCATCACCGAGCATTCGAGCGACGGTGGTTTTGCCAGTTCCGGGGTTCCCGAGGAATAAGCTGTGCATGCTAATTCCAGTTGTTTTGAGTCCTTGTTCTTGGCGCATTTTATTGAACTGAACCATCTGGGTGAAAGTGGCAATTTGTTGCTTGACGGTCCGCAAACCCGTGAGATTATCGAGTTCCGTTAGCGGATTCGCCTCAGTGCTTTGGGCTACTTCACTTTTGGCCGACGTATCTGAATTGGTCCTGTCGTTCTGAGCCAGCTGCTGGCTGGACGCGTCACTGCTCGGCTCGACTGAAACGACTGGGCCGGTTTCCTGCAACATTTCGGTGTCTAGGTTTCGAATTTCGACGGCATTACCCGTGACATCCAGAATCGCATCGTCTTCACCCAACACACCAACCGTTGCGGTGTCCGGTGATTTCAAGTCCTTAATGGCTAAAGTACTCTCGGAAACATAGATTTCGGCATAGGTCGCCTCAGGTTTCACCTCGGCGCCACGCACCGTGGAATTCGATTTGACTACCATCGCCCGCATATTGCATTCGTTAACTTGAATTGTCAGCACACCGTGCGATTTCACGGTCGATCCTGTTTCGGCCCAGAGGCGATAGGCGCTACAGTCCACGAGCTGACCCTGACCGGCATTCCAGAAGTTCACCCATCCAAGGAACGAGTTCTCGGCCTCCAGCCTGGCGCCATCGCCGATATCCACCGATCCAGCCACCGCGCTGCTGTCGGCTGCGATTCGGCAATCGCTCATCTGCACGAGACCCTCTATGGCGACGACCGCAGGTTTTTCCGCGCCCGGAGCTGGCTGAATAATGACGTTCACGAGATTGACCGACTCGTCGCCCGCGACGAAGACCGCATTGCTGGCAGCCTTGGGCCGGATGGTCAGGTTCGAAACCCTGATGTTTGCCTTGTCCATGATTCTGATTCCGCCATGGAGAATCGTGCGTTCGGCCCTACCTCGACCAGCGATGTCCGCGCCCATCAGAATAAAGTGTTCATATTGCTCGAGGAAGTATTCGCCCTCTTCGAGCATGATGGTGTCCCCTTTATTCAGCTTCGGGGCCACCGCATTGGCGAAGTCACGCGCGTCTTTGAGATCCCATAGAATCACCTTAGGCTTCTGGACGGTTGGCATCGGTGGTTCCACCGGTTGAGGCTCCGCAGTCGACGTGTCCAAATTCTTTGTGGCCGTTCCCACCGCGGGAATGTCAATCCTGGCAGCGTTCTTGGTGACTAAGAGATATTTTTGCCCCTCGCGCACAAGAACGTTCCCGATCTTCAGGTAACCATCTTGGCAATAGCCCTCTAAGGGTTCGCTCTGGGCACGCAATAACTCGATACTGCAGGCGGATTCGCCTTCGATTCGCAAGGAGCGACGCCCCTCGGCCGGGTGTAATTCTAAAAACCCTGCGCAATCAACTCGGCTGCGTTCGAGTGCGACTATCGCAAAGCTGAACACATTCGAGGTAGTTGCCTTGCTCGCTGTCAAGGTCAGCAGCCCAATCCCTGAATCCTTGGCGAACAACACGCTATTCGACGATGCTTCGATGCTGGAGGCTGCTCGATCAGTGAATACATTGCTGTCAACCATGGAAACCGTGCTGGAACTGGCATATATCGCTGGGTACTTCCCTGCAGGTTCGCCATGAATTTGGCTGGATTGAAGTTCCAGCTGGGAATCCCTTACTGTCAACGCGTTGTGATAAGGCGGAGCTTGAATCGTGACGTTAGCAATTTGGCAGGTTCCCTGAATGCTCAGTTGACCGAAAATGACTACCTTGCTCGAATCGCCAAGACCGGTGATTTTTAGGTTGGATAAGGATACGGAGTCAACTACGTACTCCCCTTCCTTGAGCTGAAGCTCGTCGCCCTGTTTAGCCCGCCGAAGTGCATCCGTCAGGCTCAGCCCAAACCGGCCATTGCTTACGCGTATCTTTGCCACGAATTTTGCTCCTACCACGTGTTCATTTCGTTCATGGACTGGTCTATTCAATTTATCTCAGGTGGTTTAGAACACATCTTGGATGACCAGAAACTACTTAAGCGGCGCCGACTTCTGGCATCGATCGCTTCATACATCGCAGCCAGGCCTCGCATCGGGCCTACTGAATCCTCCTTGGCCAGTGGCAAGGTACTGCTCGTTGCGTAACCACTCGGTTCAATCTGCGAAAGGCTTCCGTTCAGCGCCAGCTGCCGGCCGTCGTCGTCTACTCAGGAACCAGCCTGTGAGACCGACTTTCCCCTCGATACAGCTGATTGCTTGGTTTTGAAGCTCTCGCAGTCCAACATGGCCGGAATAACATCTAGAATCGCGAGGATCCCCCGGCGCCGGAGAAGCTGCCGCCGCCGGAATAGCCGTGGGAGACGCCCGAGGAGCTGGCGGCCTCCCGGGAGGTGTCCACCGCGTTGACCCCGGTGGCGTACCCTGCGTGGTAGGAGTTCACCCGCCAGAACATCGAAGCCGGGTAGATCACATCGAGAATGGATCCCGAACGGCTCGCGCCGGTGCTGTCGTAGCGGGAGTGGCGCAGCGCTTCGTGCATCTCCTGCTTCTCTTCGGCGCTCGACGCATAGACCTCGACCTGCGCGCTGGCGTAGGCATCGAGCCGTTCGGTGAGCTGGCTGCGCAGTTCGGACAACTGATCAAGGGCGGTATCCACGTCGAGCTTTTCGGCCTTCAGCTCGTTGCCCAGATCTGCTACGGCCCGTTGTGCGCTGAAGGAGTAGGAATCCAGCGCGGCGGCTGCGGCCTGCAGCTCTTCCGGCGCCTCTTCGATCAGCGCGGGCAGCTCGGCCAGGTCTTCGAGCAGGGGTGCGGTTTGGCGGCGCCAGGCATCCTCCCACGCGGCGCCGCGGGTGTAGAGGGCCGCGGCGTCGTTGATCGCATCGTCGGTGAGGTCCAAGGCCTGGGCGCTGGCGTGGAATTCCTTGGCGCGGGCCACCCCGGGGCCGCTTGAACGCAGCTTCTTGCTCGCCTGCGCCAGCTCTTGCTGCGTGGTGAAGCAAGCGCGGTAGGTGGCGGCAAAGTCGGCGAAACGGCGTTCGAGCTCCGCGGCGTGGTGCGAGTCGCCAGGCAAGGTGCGCGCGGATAGTTCGGTGGCATCCAGTTCCATGGTCACATTGGTCAGGTGCGCGCTGCCCGATTCCAGCTGCTCGGCGAAACTCTTCCGCCGCCCCGAACGCACCGCGAGCGCTATGCCGGTACCTCCAATGGCGCCCAGGCTCCCCAGCCCTACGGTCCAGCCGAGCGCCGGATGCCGATACCAGGGGCGGTTGATGATGTTCGCGCCGCGCGTGGCGACGGCGATAATTCCGTCGGACCAGCGGGCCTGGTTAAAATCCTCGGAGCCTGCCTCGTGGATCGAGCGCATCTGAGAGTCGGATACCTTGCGGTCTTCGCCGAAGTAGGTCCCGATCTGGCCATCCCCAGGGCCCTCCACGGACAGCGTGATGATGAAGTAACCATCGGCCCAGTAGTCGCCGTAGTCCTCGGGGGCCTGCGAGATCCATTCGGGGTGCGCGCTGCGGGCGTGGCGCAGCGTCTCGGTGTTGATGTCATCCGCGTACTGGCCTTCGCGCGAATACACGGCGACCTTGGTGGGCTCGTTGAAGTCGATCTGGCCCACTGCGTCGCGCAGCTTCTGCTCGTTGAGCACGTTCGCGGTGTCATCGATGGTGATCGAATCCAGGCTGGTTCCCTCCGCCTGCGCCGCGGGCGGCACGGCGAGGAACAGCAGCGTGGCGGCGGCCGCCGCGGCGAGTGCACGGCGTGGAGACTTGAGCTGGCGCATGGAGAATTCCTCCCAGACAGATGATGCGAATTATTCCGAACGTTAGGCCAATAGCTCCATCCTAACGGCCGGCACGGGGTAGCTGCGCAGCCCGCGGAACGCCGCGGCGCGCTGCCAGGAGGAGCAGCACTGTGATTCCAGCGACCAATTGCCCCTTCAACTTCCCGGTAAGCGGTCCGAGGGTATTTAATGAGTTATGGACGTCGCAACGTCCGATCCCCCTCCAGGATCCGTACCCCCTTTTCCGAGAGTTCACTCCCCCTGAGCGCTCGAACCACTTGTGCATGACACTTTAGTGAAGGGACGGATCCGCCAAGTATGGACTCCGTAAATAGTTCAAAGACCGAGGAGCCTGGGCTCCACTCGCCCCAGTTCCCTTCGGGTGCGCTAGCTCCTGCCGAGCGCACCCTCATCGACATTCTGCAGGTCACCGCCACGGCGCATCCCGACGCGCCGGCCATTGACGACGGCGAACGCAGCGAAAGCTACGCGGACCTGATCGAAGAGGTCAAGGCGAAGGCCCGCGCCCTGCATGAACACGGGCTGGGTGCCGGGGACCGGATCGGCGTGCGCGTCCCCTCGGGCACCCGCCAGCTCTACGAATGGATCCTCGCGATTCTCTGGGTCGGTGCCGCCTATGTACCGGTCGACGCGGACGATCCGGATGAGCGGGCGAAGGTGGTTTTCACCGAGGCCGAGGTCGCCGGCATCGTGAAGGGCCTGGAGGAGATCGTGGTTTCCGCCGATCGCCCCGCCCCCTTCCCGAACCCGCGCGCGCCGCAGCTGGATGACGACGCGTGGATCATCTTCACCTCCGGCTCCACCGGCAAGCCCAAGGGAGTGGCGGTCTCCCACCGATCGGCCGCCGCCTTTGTGGATGCCGAAGCTCAAATGTTCCTGCCCGAAGACCCGCTGAACACCTCGGACCGTGTGCTGGCAGGACTGTCGGTGGCCTTCGATGCGTCCTGCGAGGAGATGTGGATCGCCTGGCGCAATGGCTCCTGCCTGGTTCCCGCCCCGCGGGCGCTGGTGCGCAGCGGCATGGATCTGGGCCCGTGGCTGATCTCCCGCTCCATTACCGCGGTCTCCACGGTGCCCACGCTCGCCGCCCTGTGGCCGTCGCAGGCGCTGGAGTCCGTGCGCCTGCTGATCTTCGGCGGCGAAGCCTGCCCGCCGGAGCTTGCCGGACGTCTGGCCACCGCGGGCCGCGAGGTGTGGAACACCTATGGCCCGACCGAGGCCACCGTGGTGGCCTGCGGCGCCACCATGGACGGCAGCCTGCCGGTGCGCATCGGCCTGCCGCTGGCCGGCTGGGACCTGGCGGTAGTGGACGCCGAGGGGATCCCCGTCGCCGAAGGCGAAACCGGGGAGCTGATCATCGGCGGGGTGGGCCTGGCCCGCTATCTGGACCCGGAAAAAGACGCCGAGAAGTACGCGCCCATGCCCACCCTGGGCTGGGACCGCGCCTACCGCTCGGGCGACGTGGTGGTCAATGACCGGCTGGGACTGGTCTTCATCGGACGCGTGGACGACCAGGTGAAGATCGGTGGCCGGCGCATCGAACTGGGCGAAATCGACGCGGCGCTGAACTCGCTCGACGGTGTGTCCAGCGCCGCGGTGGCGGTGCGCGAAACCAGTACCGGAAACAAGCTGCTTGTCGGCTATCTGGCCGCCGACGCGGACTATGACCTGGATGCCGCACGCACCGAACTGCTCAAGGATCTGCCCGCGGCGATGGTGCCGCTGCTCACCGTGGTGGACAGCATGCCGATGAAAACCAGTGGCAAGGTGGACCGCAACGCGCTGCCGTGGCCGCTGGCGGGGACCGAATCCGAGCAGCCCGGCGAGGAGCTGACCGGGTTGGATGAGACCGGCGACTTCGTGGCCCGGACCTGGAAGGGCGCGCTCGGCATGGCGGCCTCCAGCGCCGATGCCGACTTCTTCGGCTCCGGCGGCGGCTCGCTCTCGGCAGCCCAGCTGGTCTCCGCTTTGCGCGCCCGCTACCCGGACCTGACGGTCGCCGAGCTCTACGACTACCCGCGCTTCGGCGCGCTGGTGGAATACCTCGGCGGACAGCAGGTCAACGACGAGGTCATCGAGCCTCGCATCGTCAAGCGCACCAAGCGCATCACCCAAATCACCCAGACGCTGCTCGCGGTGCCGCTGTTCATCCTCTCCGGCCTGCGTTGGTTCACCTACCTGATGCTCGGTCACTGGTTCCTGCTCAGCGTGGGAATCCTCGAAGCGCAGCTGCCGATTCCGTGGTATTCGATTCTCGCCTCCTGGCTGATCTTCGTGACCCCGGCCGGGCGCATGGGGCTCTCGATCCTGGCCAGCAAGCTCTTGCTGCGCGGGCTGCAACCGGGAACCTATCAGCGTTCGGGCTCGATGCACCTGCGCTTGTGGCTGGCGCAGCACATTTCCGACGTGGTGGATCCGATTTCCCTGGCCAGCGCTCCGCTGCTGCCTTGGTATGCGCGCATGCTGGGCGCAAATATCGACAAATCCGCCACCATGCACACGCTTCCTCCGGTGACCGGAATGCTCACCGTCGGACCGGGGGCCACCTTGGAGCCCGAGGTCGATGTCTCCGGCTACTGGATCGACGGCGACCAGGTGCACGTGGGCCACGTGAGCGTCGGCGACTTCGCCTCCGTCGGCGCCCGCTCCACGCTGCTCCCCGGCGCGGTTGTGGCCGCGCAGACCATCGTGGAAGCCGGATCCGCCGTCTACGGCGAAACCCGCGAGAACTCGCGCTATGCCGGGTCCCCGGCCGTCCGCGAGGGGCGCGCCAAACCTCGCTGGCCCGAAGCAGTACCCGCGTACCGCCTCCTTCCGCGCGTACTGGGCGCGGCCGGTTCGATATTGCTGAACCTCTTGCAGTGGCTGCCGGTGGTATTGGCGGTGCTGGCGGTGGCCCCGATGCTGCGTGCCGAGGAATCGCTGACCTCGATCGGCTGGAAGTTCCTCCCCGCGGTGCTGCTCGCCGCGCTGGTGTGGTTCCTGTCCATGATGGCGCTGATCATCGTCGAGGTGCGATTGCTGTCCATTGGCCTGGTCGAAGGCTGGCATCCGGTCACCTCCCGGGTCGGCTGGCAGGCGTGGGCGACCGAACGCGTGCTGGATACCGCCCGCGATGCGCTCTTCCCGCTCTACGCTTCATTGTTCACCCCGGTGTGGCTGCGGCTGCTCGGCGCCAAGGTGGGCCGTGACGTGGAAATCTCCACGGTGCTGCTGATCCCGAAGATGACCACCATCGCCTCGGGCGCGTTCTTGGCCGATGACACCATGGTCGCCTCCTACGAATTGGGCGGCGGCTGGATGCACATCGCCCCGGTGCGCGTAGGCAAAAAGGCGTTCCTCGGCAACTCCGGCATCTTGCATGCCGGCCGCCGGGTGCCCAAGCGTTCGCTGATTGCGGTGCTTTCGGCGACCCCACGGAAGATGAAGGCCGGAACTTCCTGGATCGGATCTCCCCCGCATAAGCTGCGCCGCACCACGGTGGATGCCGAATCCGAGCGCACCTACCAGCCGCCGATGAAGCTCAAGGTCATGCGTGCGGCCTGGGAGCTCTCCCGTTGCCTGGCGGTATTCACCACGGTCGGCATCGCCGCCGGAGTGCTCTGGGCGCTGTCCGCGCTGGTGACCCACGTGAACCCGCTGTCCGCCGCACTGCTCTCCGGCGCGGTACTGGTCTTGGCCGGAGCTCTCGCCGCATTCACCGCGTTGGCCGCCAAATGGCTGGTGGTCGGGGTGATCCGCCCGGGCGAACACACGCTGTGGAGCTCGTTCATCTGGCGTACCGAAATGGTCGACTCTTTTGTGGAGCTGGTCTGCGCCCAGTGGTTTGCGCGTCTGGCCTCCGGCACCCCGGCGCTGGTCTGGTTCCTGCGCGCGCAGGGCGCAAAGATCGGGCACGGGGTGTGGTGTGAAAGCTACTGGTTCCCGGAGGCAGATCTGGTCACCTTGGAAGATCACGCGACGGTGAACCGCGGCAGCGTATTGCAGACCCACCTGTTCCACGACCGCATCATGTCCATTGACACGGTCACCCTCGGGGCCGGTGCCACGCTCGGCCCGCACAGCGTCATCCTGCCGGCTGCGAAGATCTCCGATGGCACCACCACCGGACCGGCTTCGCTGGTGCTGCGCGGCGAGGTGCTGCCAGCAAATACCTACTGGCGCGGCAATCCGGCGGTACGCTGGAACATCACGCCCGACGAATCACAGACAGTATAGGACCGCGCCGGATGCCCCAGAAGATCTTGGATGAATACACCAAGCACCACGGTTCGGCCGCGTACACCGTGGACCACTACGACCTGGAACTGACCTGCAAGCTCGCCAGCAACCTGCTCGAAGGCAAGGCGGTGCTGCACCTGCGCGCGCTCCAGGACTTGGACACCGTGCAATTGAACCTGCACGGGCTGCGCGTGCTGAAGGCCACCTGCCAAGGCAAAAAGGCCCAGGTCTCCAAGCGCAACCACCGCATCGAGGTGCAGCTGCCGAGCCGCTTGGCCGCCGGCGAGCGCACCGAGTTGACCCTGCGCTATGCAGGCAACCCCGGGGTGCAGAACGGTATCTGGGGCGAGGTCGGCTGGGAAGAGCTGACCGATGGGGTGCTCGTTTCCGGTCAGCCGACCGGCGCGGCGACCTGGTTCCCCTGCAACGACCACCCGAGCCACAAATCCACCTACCGCTTCTCCATCGCCACCGACGCCGGCTACCGGGCAGTGGCCAACGGCGAACTGATCAACCATTCACGCGCCGCCAGCCGTGACACCTGGGTCTACGAGCAGCGCGAACCGATGACCAGCTACCTGGCTACCTTGCAGATCGGCCGCTATTCGGAGATCCCCTTCGACGAGGAGCGGCATCTGGTGGCCTATGCGGTGCCCGGCATGGATCTGAAGGTCCGCGGGGCCTTCGGCAAACAGACCGAGATGGCAGAGGTCTTCGAACGGCACTTCGGCCCGTACCCCTTCGAGAGCTACAAGATCGTGGTGGTCAACGACGAGCTGGAGATCCCGCTCGAGGCCCAGGGGCTGAGCATCTTCGGGCTGAACCACCTGTCCATGGATTGGGAGGCGCAGCGCCTGATCGCCCACGAATTCTCCCACCAGTGGTGGGGCAACTCGCTGACCCTGAAGCATTGGAAGGACATCTGGCTGCACGAGGGCTTCGCCTGCTTCAGCGAGTGGCTGTATTCCGAAGCCGCCGGGGTTATGCCCATGGCCGAACGTGCCCGGCTGGCCTGGGAGCTGCTCGACGGGCAGGACCAGGATTTGGCCATCGGGGATCCGGGGGCCAAGGACATGTTCGATGACCGCGTGTACAAGCGTGGCGCGATGGCGCTGTTCGCGCTGCTCGGAGAGCTAGGCACCGAAACCTTCTACGCGATGCTCAAGGAGTGGGTGGCTGCCCGAAGCCACGGGCACGTGGACACCGAGGCGTTCATCGCGCACGCCCAGGGTTTCGCCCCCGACGCACTGGATGTCCCCGCCCTGCTGCGGCCGTGGCTGTACGACCTGCAGCTGCCGGTTTTCCCACGCTAGCGCGTCGCATAGAGCACCACCTGCGAACCGTCGAGTCTTCTCGGCGGTTCGTTTCTTTAAGCGCAGTTGCGCAATGCTCCATGAGTCTACCCGGTTGCATCTTCGGATTCTGCGTGCCAAAAACTTCGCTATTCGGTATTGCCATCTACCAGTAGTCGGCGATACTATCTACTGGTAGTCATTATCACTAGATAGCGTTTGGAAGGCCTCTATGGCAAAGCAGATGACCGAGTTGCTCAAGGGCACCCTGGAGGGGATCGTCTTGGCGATCTTGGATGAGTCCCCGGCCTACGGATACGAAATCACCGCACGGCTGCGCGGCAAAGGGCTCAGCGACATCGTCGAAGGAACCGTCTACGCCCTGCTGATCCGCTTGGAGAAACGCGGCCAGGTAGACGTGGAAAAGGTGCCCTCGGAAAAGGGGCCACCGCGCAAGGTCTACACCTTGAACGCGATGGGCCGCGATTACCTCGAAGAGTTCTGGAAGAGCTGGTTCTTCCTCTCCGAACGCATCGAAGCATTGCACACAAATTACACCAACCACGCAGAAGGAAAATCCTCATGAGTACCAAATGGTACGAAGTTCTCACCGGCCAGCTGCAGCAGAAAAAGCAGTACAAGGATGCCAAGGCCCGCTTGGACGCCCTGCCCGAGCCCTACCGCACAACAGCTACGGCGTTGAATCGCTACTTCATGTATTTCGGCGGTATCACCGACGGGGACACCATCGTGCAGATGTTCATCGACCACGCTGACCTGTGGGAGCGAGCCTCCATCGACCGGCTTCCGCTCAGTGAAGTTGTTGGCGAGGACCCAGTGGAATTCGCTGAAAACTTCACTCAGTCCTACGGAGGAAAACAATGGATCGACAAAGAACGCGCCCGGCTGATCAAGGCAGTTCAGGACGCGAAACGAAGCGAAGAGTCATGAACACCGAAGGTGCGCGCACCGCAATCAGCGTCCGCGGGCTGAAAAAATCATATAAGGATCTCCAAGTGCTCCGCGGAATTGACCTGGAGGTAAATCCCGGAGAGATCCTCGCATTACTCGGCTCGAACGGCGCCGGGAAAACCACACTCGTGCGGATACTTTCCACGTTGCTGACCGCAGATGCGGGCAGCGCGAGCGTCGCCGGTTTTGATATTGCCGCCCAGCCGCACCAGGTCCGCGAAACGATCAGCCTGACCGGTCAATTCGCCGCCATCGATCCGGTGCTCAGCGGCCGCGAAAATCTAGTATTGATGGCGCAGCTGCGTCATCTGGAACACCCTCGCCAGCATGCCAAGGAGCTGTTGGAACGGTTTGCGCTCAGCGAAGCTGGCGACCGGAAGGCCGCGACCTATTCCGGTGGAATGAGTCGCCGGCTAGACATTGCGATGAGCCTGATTGGGAATCCACACATCATTTTCTTGGACGAGCCAACCACCGGCTTGGATCCGCAGGCACGCTTGGAGGTCTGGGACACCGTACGCCGGCTCGCCGCGGACGGAACTACCGTGCTGCTGACCACGCAGTACCTCGATGAGGCCGAACAGCTGGCGGATCGTATCGCGATCTTGCACCGGGGAATCATCATTCAAAACGGGACCCTTGGCCAGCTCAAGGACTTGCTGCCGCCGGCCCACGTTGAATATGTGGAGAAGCAGCCTTCCTTGGAGGACGTGTTCCTCGCTCTGGTCGGCGCCCCGGATCAGGAGCCGTCATGACCGCCCACGCCCTGCACGACACCGGCGTACTCACCGGACGCTCGCTGCGTCATATCCTGCGCAGTCCCGACACGATCATCACCACAGCGATCACCCCGATCGCCATGATGCTGTTGTTCGTTTATGTGCTCGGAGGTGCAATTAATACCGGCACCGATGGCTCCTACATCAACTACCTGTTACCCGGGATCCTGCTGATCACCATTGCCTCGGGTATTGCGTATACCGCCTACCGGCTGTTCCTGGACTTGCAAGGCGGCATCTTTGAACGCTTCCAATCCATGCCGATCTCCCGATCCAGCGTGTTGTGGGCGCATGTCTTCACCTCGCTGCTCGCAAACCTGGTATCGATCGCCATCGTCATCGGGGTGGGGCTGCTGATGGGCTTCCGCTCCCAAGCCTCGATCGGGGGCTGGTTGGCGATAGTGGGGATTCTGGTGCTCTTCGTCTTGGCGTTGACTTGGCTCGCGGTCATCGCAGGGCTGAGCGCGAAGACCGTAGATGGGGCCAGCGCGTTCAGCTACCCGTTGATCTTCGCCCCATTCATCAGTTCCGCTTTTGTGCCTACCGCCTCGATGCCCTCTCCGGTGGCCTGGTTCGCCGAACACCAGCCGGTGACCTCCATCGTTGACACACTTCGGGACTTATTTTCCGGGCAGCCAGTTGGACAAGAAATCTGGGTGGCGCTGGCCTGGCTGCTGGGAATCCTAGTGATCGCGTACTCGCTGGCGAACCTGATCTATCGCCGTAAAATCAGGTAGCTGCGAGGGTAAGAAATAAGAGCATCGCGAGCAGACCGGAGCGTGCTCCCCGCGGGCCCTGGACACCGGGGCATACAAGAACATTCGATCGGCTCATCGAGCGTCCGACGGCGAGCACTACCGGGATTCGCCTTGGAGCCCCGCCTCGAAGTTCGCGCCCTGCAGCACGATTAGTTCTTTCTCCTACCCGCCAAAGAGTTTTAATCACATCTTCCCTTTTCAAGCTCTGGTTTCCCAATTGTTCATATTGTGTTAACCGGCAAAAATTAGGCTGGGGCCATGACGGTTGAACTCCCCCTCCTCGAAGAGGCTTTCCACGGATATTCGGTTTTGGACAATGACGACGACGACCCGGTCTTAGTTCGCGCCGACGGGAGCATCGTGGACACTTGGCGGGAAGACTACCCGTACGAGGCCAAGATGGACCGTGTCACCTACGACGCGGAGAAGCGAGCGTTGCAGATCGAACTGCTGAAGCTGCAAAAGTGGCTCAAGGTGCATGGTCGACGGCTGATGATCGTTTTTGAGGGCCGCGATGCCGCCGGCAAGGGCGGCACGATAAGCGGTTCGCCGAGCATCTGAACCCCCGCGGCGCTCGTGTTGTCGCGCTCGAAAAGCCGACGGAGCGCGAATCCAGCCAGTGGTACTACCAGCGCTACATCGAGCATTTCCCGACGGCCGGGGAGATCGTGCTCTTTGACAGGTCCTGGTACAACCGCGCCGGGGTGGAACGCGTGATGGGGTTCTCCACGCAAAACCAGGTGGAGCATTTCCTGGAGCAGACCCCGCATTTCGAGCGGCTGCTCGTCGAGGAGGGCATCGACCTGGTGAAATTCTGGTTCTCCGTCTCCGCCGGCGAACAGCTGACCCGCTTCACGATTCGCCGGATCGACCCGGTGCGCCAGTGGAAGCTCTCCCCCATGGACCTGGCTTCGCTGGACAAGTGGGATGATTACACGGCCGCGAAGAAGCAGATGTTCTTGAAGACCGATACCGAGCACGCCCCGTGGACGGTGGTGAAGTCCAACGACAAGAAGCGCGCCCGGTTGCAGGCGATGCGCCACGTGCTGAACCTCTTCGAATACAAGGGCAAGGACCACGAGCTGGTCGGCACCCCGGACCCGAAGATCGTCGGCCGCGCGGCGCGGGTTATCAACCACGGCGAGGAGTTCTAGCGCCGGCCCTTGTGCCTCGGCCGCAGCCGGCACTACGCTGGGGCAACCGACAAACACCACCGCCGGATGCCGGCGGAATTCCCAGCGCGAAGGAACGATCATGGCCGATCCCGCCGAAACCGTACGGCGGGCTGCGGCGCCCGCGCCCTATGTGCTCTTCCCCGGCACCGCCCGGGAAGCCTTGGGCCGCTACGCGCAGATCTTCGGCGGCAAGCTCTCGCTATTCAGCTACGCGGAATTCTCCCGCGCAGATGGCGCCGGCGAGGCGATCGCCCACGGCATGCTCGACGGCGTGGTCACCCTCTTCGGGGCGGACGCCGCCGAAGGGGAAAAGTCCGTGGCCATGCAGGGGCTGATGCTTTCGCTGCTGGGAACCGCGGCCCCGGAGGTTTTGCACGGCTGGTTCGACCAGCTCGCGCAGGATGGCGTGGTGATCGATCCGCTCGCGGCTAAGCCGTGGGGCGCGACCGACGGGCAGGTTGTGGACCGCTTCGGACTGCACTGGCTGATCGGCTACGAACCCGAAGGCTAGGCCCCTCCGGAGCGCGACGGCATGCTTTATGAGGGCAGCGGATTCCCGTACGGATAATCCACCCAGACCCCATCGCCGCTCTCGGGGCAGTGCCGCTCGGCCCCGTTGCGCACGCAATGCGTGTCCGCCGGGTAGCGGTGCCCCTGCATCAGCTTGCCGAATTCGATCGATCCCAGATCGGATACCTCGCGCCCGTCTCGGTAGCGCAGCGCGTAGTTGAAATAGCGGAAGCGGCGCTTGGTGAACCGGCGGATCCCGGACAATGCCGAGGCGCGCACCGCAACGGGCAGCTCAAGACTCATGGTGCCATCATTCCGCGTGGCCGGACGCGTCGAATCCGCTGGCGACGACCGTGGTGAAATGCTCAACGACGGGGAACGGCTCGTAGAAGTGATGCAGCGCCTGCTTCCACCGCTGGTATTCCGGCGAACGGCGAAAGCCCTCGGTGTGGGCCGCAACCGACACCCAGCGCACCAGCAGCAGATAGTCTCCCGGGGATTCGATCGAACGCGATAGCTCCAAGTTCGCGAACCCCGGTTGGCACTCGATCAGCTTTCGCGCCTCGGCGAAGGCGGCCTCGAATTCTGCTTCCCGACCTTGTCGGACAGGAAGTATTGCGTGTTCCAGGATCATTCTCTGAGCCTAGCAATTCGCGGTTTAGCGGATCCTATGTGACGCTCCGCGGCCCGCCGTCGCGAGGGCTAAGCTGCCCACCGCTCGCTTCGTGGGCCCCGTTTCACGAGCTCACGCGCAGAAGCTGCGATGCGGGATCTTGGCTGGCTCCGCTGCCCTATCCAGATGCGGCGGCTCTGCCTATGCTGGGAGGCGTAGGTCCCATGCCGCGTCCAACAATACGAAGGAAGGCATCCTGATGGAAGCAGAGACCCTCATGCTCGCCGGAATTCTTTTGCTGTCGCTGATCGTGGTGACCACCGGCGGGCAGTTGCTGCTCAGGATCACCACCGGTGCGCTGTACGCCAATGAGCTGCAGAAGTCCTGGTTTCGTGCCGGGCACGCGCATGCCGGCGTGCTGCTCGTGCTCGCCCTGGCGCTGCTTCCCTACACCGATCATTTCGCCACGGAGAACTTCTTCGGCTCTGTGGCTCGGCTCGGCGTACCAGTTGCCGCAATCTTGATGCCGGCGGGATTTTTCCTCAGCGTCATCGGCAAGGACCCGCAAAAGCCCAGCAAGCTAGCTTGGCTGATCGCGGTCGGGGCCACTTCGCTCATTGCGGGCCTGCTCGCCGCGGGAATCCTGGCCATTCAAGCCGGGGCCGGCGGCTAATCCATCGGGGGTCTAGGATCCGAGCTCGTCTCCGGGAAGCGTGGCGCGTGGCCCCAAGGGCCGGTGGGATTCTTCTTCCCACTCCATCGTAGGTGTGGGTGGATCATCCAGATGCACGCCGGCGCCTCGTTGGATCATGGTGACCGCTCCCATCGCCAGGAATACCGCTACGGCCACCGCCGCGATGCCGAGCACCAGGATCAGCAAGACGGCGCCGAGGCGCGAAGCTACGCGTGAGCCCATGGGATACCGCCTTCCGAGTCTGCCATAAACGCTAATTCTATCGGTACGCGCCGGCTTCGGCCGGGACAACGGCAGAAACTTTCGGCCTGTTCACCCATTTTTCATCCGGAAACGGCAAACGCCCCGAGATTTCCGCGGGCTGCGGATCTCTCGGGGCGTTGGGCGTGCTATGCCTGGCTTAACGCTGGGTGGCGCCGAACTTCTCGGTAGCCAGGGCCACCGCGGCGGCGCGCGCCTCGGAGGCTTCATCGGCGGTCAGCGTGCGATCCTCGGAGCGGAAGCGCAGCCCGAAAGCCAGCGACTTCTTGCCGTCCTCGATGCCCTTGCCCTGGTAGACATCGAATAGGGCGATGTCTTCGAGCAGGGCACCGGCGCCTTCGCGCAGGGTGCGCAGCACGTCTCCGGCGACAACGTGCTCGTCCACGATCAGCGCGACATCCTGAGTGGCCAGCGGCTGGGTGGACAGGTGCTGTGCGACGACCACGGCGGGAGCGGCGGCCATCAGTGCGGTGGCGTTCAGCTCCATGGCGACCGTGCGGGCCGGCAGATCGGCGTCCTTGAGCAGCTGCGGGTGCAGTTCACCGGCGTAGCCGATGACTTCTCCGTTGAGCTTCAGTGCCGCGACGCGGCCCGGGTGGAAGGCCTGGTGGCTGCCCTGGGCAATCTCCAGCGGGGATCCGAGCAGGTCCGCGATCGTGCGTGCGGTATCCAGCGCGTCGGCCCAGTCCCAGGCGCGCGGGGTGAACCCGACGCCTGCGGCGGCCTCGTGGCCGGTGAAGACCGCGGCCACATGCCACGGCTGCTCCGGCACCCCGCCGAACAGCTCGGCAAGTACCTCATCGCTTGGCTTCACGCCCAGCGGAGGCAGCACCGAAGAGCCCAGCCGTTCGCCCGGCAGGAACACCAAGCCGCCCTCGTAGAGGGCCAGGTCGCGGAATCCGCGGCCCAGGTTGCGCCGTGCGGTGTCCAGCAGGCCCGGCAGCATCGAGGTGCGCAGGAAACGGAATTCCTTGGAGATCGGGTTGGCCAGGGTCACCGCGTCGACCGTGGTTCCGGCCACCGGTGCGCCGAAGGTGTTGTTCTGCGCTGCGGAGACGAACGGGTAGGACAGGATTTCGGTCAGTCCGAAGTCGGCCAGGCCCTGCAGGAGGCGGCGGCGCTGGGACTGGGCGCGAGTCAGGCCGCGGCCCGGAGGGGCCACCGGCAGGGTCGCGGGGATCTGGTCGTAGCCGACCACGCGGGCGACCTCTTCGACCAGGTCTTCCTTGATCGCCAGGTCAGGGCGCCAGCTCGGTGCGGTGACCGCAAAACCGGCGGCGTTCTGCACGACGGACGCACCAATGCCTTCCAGCGCCTCGATGGTCTGCGCGTCGGTGTACGGCACCCCGATCAGGCGTTCGGCGTATCCGGCCGGCAATTCGATCACCGTGGCCGCCGGGATTTCGCCGGCGTCGGTGACCCGCGCGGTCTCGGTGCCGCCGGCGAGCTCGACCAGCAGGTCCACGGCACGCTGTGCGGCGATCTGCATCACCTGCGGGTCAACTCCGCGCTCGAAACGCTTGGAAGCTTCCGAGGGCAGCTTGTGGCGGCGGCGCGAGCGGGCGATGGAGACCGCGTCGAAGTGCGCGGCCTCGATCAGCACGCGGCCGGTCTCAGAGCTGACCTCGGTGGTGGCCCCGCCCATGACGCCGGCGATGCCGATGGCCCCTGACTGATCGGTGATCAGCAGGTCCTCCACGTGCAGTTCGCGCTCCTTGGCATCCAGGGTGGTGAGCTTCTCCCCGGGGTTCGCCCGGCGCACGGTGATGGCTCCGGTGAGCTTGTCCGCATCGTAGAAGTGCAGCGGCGCGCCGAGTTCGAGCATCACGTAGTTCGAAATGTCCACGATCAGCGAGATCGAGCGCATGCCGGCCAGCTGCAGGCGCGAAGCCATCCAGCGCGGGGTCGGACGGCTCGGGTCGACGCCGGTGACTTCGCGGGTTACGAAGCGAGTGCAGCCTGGCACGCCGTAGATCGGGGCGCTGTCTTCCAGCACGACCCGGTGCCCGGCCTCGGCGGCCGGGGTGACCTTCACGGTGGTGGCCGGGTCGGTGAACGAGGTGCCGGTGGCCAGCGCGTACTCGCGGGCGGCGCCGCGGATCGAGAAGCAGTAGCCGCGGTCCGGGGTCACATTGATCTCGGCGGCCTGGTCGGTCAGCCCGAACAGCTCCATGACGTCGGTGCCCAGCTCCGGGTCCAAGCCCAGGGTGGAGAGCACCATGATGCCGTCGTGGTCCTCGCCGATGCCCAGCTCGCGGGAAGAGGCGATCATGCCGGCCGAGACGTGGCCGTAGGTCTTGCGCGGGGTGATCTTGAAGTCCCCGGGCAGCACCGCGCCGGGCAGGGTGACAACAACCTTGTCGCCCTCCACGAAGTTGTGCGCGCCGCAGATGATGCCCTGCACCCCGGATGGCTCGATGCCCTTGCCGGTCAGCGGCTGCTCCTGGCCTTCTGGAACCACGCGGACCTGGCACCAGTTGATGGTCTTGCCGTTGGTCTGCTCCTCCTTAACCAGGGAGAGCACCTGGCCGACGACGATCGGGCCGGACAGGGTGTCGGAGGGACGGTGCACGTCCTCTTCCTCGAGGCCGACCTTGACCAGGTCTGCCATGATGTCTTCGGCCGAGGCATCGGCCGGTACCTGCGCATACTCGCGCAGCCATGAAAGCGGAATACGCATAACCTAGATCTCCATCCCGAAGTGCTGGCTGAAACGGACGTCGCCCTCGATCATGTCGTGCATGTCGGGAACGTCGTTGCGGAACATGAGCGTGCGCTCGATGCCCATGCCGAAGGCGAAGCCGGAGTACTCTTCCGGATCGATGCCGGCGGCGCGCAGCACATTCGGGTTGATCATGCCGCAGCCTCCCCACTCGATCCAGCGCGGTCCGCCCTTGGCGCCCGGGTGCCAGATATCGAGCTCGGCGCTCGGCTCGGTGAACGGGAAGTAAGCCGGGCGCAGGCGGATCTGTGCCTCGGCGCCGAACATCTGGCGGGCGAAGTGCTCCAGTGTGCCGCGCAGATCGGCCATGGTCAGGCCCTTGTCCACGGCCAGTCCTTCGAACTGGTGGAAGACCGGGGTGTGCGTGGCGTCCAGCTCATCGGTGCGGAAGGTGCGTCCCGGGCAGAGCACGTAGACCGGCACCTCGCGCTCCAGCATCGAGCGGACCTGCACCGGGGAGGTGTGGGTGCGCAATACCAGGTGCGCGTCGGCGGGCTCGATGAAGAAGGTGTCCTGCATCTCGCGGGCAGGATGGTCCGGCTTGAAGTTCAGCGCGTCGAAGTTGAACCATTCGGATTCCACCTCGGGGCCTTCGGCGATTTCCCAGCCCATGCCGACGAAGATGTCCGAGACGCGGTCCTGCAGGACCGAGAGCGGGTGGCGGGCGCCGGCACGGCGGCGCCGCGGCGCGGCGGTGACATCGACCGTTTCCTCGATCAGGATGCGGGCGGCTTCGGCTTCTTCGAGCACTTCGGTGCGCGCGGCCAGGGCCTTGTTGACGCGGCCGCGGGCGCCACCGACGAGCTTGCCGGCTACGGCCTTCTCGGTTTTGTCCAGCTTGCCGATCTGGCGGTTGGCCAGCGACAGCGCGGACTTCTCCCCGGTGTGAGCCAGCCGTGCGTCTTTTAGTTCGGTCAGGTCGCCGGCGGTCTCGATGGCTGCTAGTGCCGCCTGGACCGCGGCGTTGATGCCTGCTTCATCGGTCGGATGCGGGACGCTTTGGTCCGTTTCCGTTGCCTCTTGGGTTGTCTGATCAGACATGGGATCGATCGATCCTTCTCTTCGCTCGTGGAACTCTTGGTTCCTATTCTATTGGCTAGGGCCCGCCAACGTTTCAACGATGACGGGCCCGGGCCGTGAAGATGCTTACGATTCGCTTAGTGGCCGCTCGGGTCCTTGGCACCCTTCGGCGCAAAGGCCAGGACAATGATCAGCACGAGCACCAGCAGGGCGCCGCCGAAGATCACCGAGTAGAACAACGCGTAGTTGGCGCTGCCGGTGGCCTTGTATTCCTCGGCGCCGGCCATCATATCGAAGGCTACCGAGTGGTGCTCGATCTCGCCCGCAGAGTGCGAAACAACCTTGCCCGGGAAGCTGACTACCAGATTTGCCTCGGTGAACTGTTCGTTGACCACGACTTCTCCGGCACCGGGCATGGAGAACTCAAATTCGCCGCCCTTGTCGGTCAGCGAGATCGGGAAGCCGAAGGTATTGAAGGCATCCTGCAGCTGGACGAAGTTCATCTTGCCGACGGTTTCGAAACGCAGTCCGACGTTCTCCCCGTCGTCGACGGTGGTGTAGCTCCACTGCTCGCCGAGGATCTGATCCAGTTCATCGGTATTCAGCTGGCTGGCCAGCACGTCTTCGAAGGGCTGGCCCTGCAGGTTTTCCTGATGAGTGGTGACCTGCAGCGCACCGGTGGCCTGATCGGCACCGGTCACATTGACTTCAGCGTTCATGTTGACGCATCCGGACAAGGCCAGGATTGCGGTAAATACCAGCGCGAGAACGCCAAGAAGTCTCTTCACTCGGATTGCTCCTCAAGTTTATTGATTGATTATCTACATTTTGCCGACACTGGGCACTTGTTCCAGCTTACGCGGTTTAGAGCGCGCGCCCTGCATGGGCTTGAGCCAGGCAGGCGGCGACGATCGGAGCGTCCGCTTCGATCCACGGCACCGCGGTGCCCAGCGATTCGTCCAGAGCCAGCCAGGCCAATTGGTCGTGCCCATCGAGCGTGTCGGGGGTGCCGGAGCTGATGGTGGCGAACCAGACCCGCATGGCGGCCTGTTCGTTCAGCGCCCAGCCCTGCGTGAGCGGGCCGGTTATTTCGGCGCCGAGCGTCAGCTGCACGCCGAGCTCCTCGCGCAGCTCTCGATGCACCGCCTCGATATCCGACTCCCCCGGTTCGACCTTGCCACCGGGAAACTCCCAAAGGCCGGCCAAGACTGCCGGGCGGTTGCGCCGGGCGGCCAGCATTTTTGTCGGCGAGGCGAAGCTATCGACGATGGCTACGGCGACGATCTGTTTCAGATTCATGGAGGTGTTCCTTGGGCTTTAGCGTTGGGCGCGGGCCGAGGCATACAGGCAAACCGTCGCGGCGGTGCTCACGTTCAGCGATTCGGCCACCCCATAGAGCGGCACCGCGACCTTGTGCCCGGCCAGGTCCTTTTCCCGCTCGTCGAGCCCCTGCCCCTCATTGCCGAAGAGCCAGATGGTGGGCCGCTCGAGCACCGGTTCATGCTCAGGCAGATCGGCTCCACTCCCCGCGCGCAGTACCGCCGCATCCTGCAGAGTGTCCAGGTTGTGGGCAGCGTAGCCATCGGCCGCGAGCACTTGCAGGCGTTCCCCGGCGGCAACGATGAATTCGTCGAGGTCGACGTCGCTGAGCACCGGCAAGTGGAAGAGCGAGCCGACGGTGGAGCGAACGGCCTTCGGATTGTAGATGTCGACGCTGTCCTTGGTCAGGATCACCGCGTCGGCACCCGCCGCATCGGCGGCACGCAGAATGGTTCCGGCATTGCCCGGATCCTGAATTCGGCAGAGCACCGCGATCAGCTTGGGGTTGCTGGCCAGCACCTCGGGAAGCTGCGGCTGGGACATTGCGACGACCGCGAGGATGCCTTGCGGGTTCTTCGTATCCGCCATCGCCGAGATGACATCGCCGGTGACAAAATAGGTGCGCACCTTGGCCGCGTCGAGCAAAGCCGTAAATTCTTCGTGGCGCTCCAGGAAACCCGGGACCACGTAAACCTCTTGGACCAGCTGGTCGTTGGAACGGTGCGCCACCAGCGCCTCGCGGACCGCTTGCGGGCCTTCGGCAAGGAATTCGCCGGTTGCCTCACGGCCCTTGCGGTGGGCCAGGCGGGCGACCGCCTTGACTCGGTCGGCGCGCGGATTGGACATCACGTCTGGGGGAAAGCTCGTCATTATTCGAGAATACCGGTAGAAGCACCGAAGGGTGGGTTCCGCACTATGTGCGGCACCCACCCGATGGTGTGATCTGTCCTACCTGAGGCTTAGCTCAAAGGGAGAAACGGATTTACTTCATCTGCTGGCGGGATTCTCCACCAGCTGGCTCGAAGCCTGCGCCCTTGGCAGCTTCGGTCGAGTTGAACCAGAACTCGGCCTCGGTCTGCTCGTACCAGGTCGAGCCTGGGACGTGGTACTTGTTCGATCCGGCGTTGCCCTTGATGACGAAGCCTTCTGGTGCGTCCTGGCCTTCAACGGCCTTGATCACGCCTTCGCCTTCGACGCTCTTGGCTGCTGGTGCAGCTGCGGCCTTTGGAGCCTTGGCAGCCTTTGGTGCGGAAGCTGGTGCTTCTGCGCCGCGAGGAGCGTTGACATCTGCCGGAAGAGCGTCCTTTGCAACCTTGACCAAGGTAGCGAAAGCGTTCGAGTCCGAAACAGCCAGCTCGGAGAGCATGCGACGGTCAACCTCGACCTCAGCGGCCTTCAGGCCCTGGATCAGACGGTTGTAGGTCAGGCCGTTGGCGCGGGATGCAGCGTTGATACGCTGGATCCACAGGCGACGGAAGTCGCCCTTGCGCTTACGGCGGTCGTTGAAGCTGTAAACGAACGAGTGGAGCAGCTGCTCCTTGGCCTTACGGTACAGGCGCGAACGCTGACCGCGGTAACCCTTTGCGCGTTCCAGAACGACGCGACGCTTCTTATGGGCGTTTACTGCCCGCTTCACACGTGCCACGTGTGTACTCCTTCAAGTCAGTTCCTCCCACCCGGGATAACCAGGTGAAAGCGAAATCTATGGTTGTTGGGGTTGTGCTTCCCCGAATTGCGAAAGGGAGAGCTTAGAGGCCCAGCATCCGCTTGATGGTCTTCACATCGGCCTTAGCTACCAGCTGGTCAGAAGCCAGGCGGCGCGTGACGCGCGAGGACTTGTGCTCCAGGTAGTGACGACGGTTGGCCTGCTGGCGCTTGAGCTTGCCGCTACCAGTCAGCTTGAAGCGCTTCTTGGCGCCACTGTGAGTCTTGAACTTCGGCATAGCTGCCGTTCTCCTAACGTGCTCCACATAAATCGTGAGATCTGTGGGGATCATCCGAAGCGGGCCTCTTGGCAAGGTGACCGCTGCTGTTCTCTTGTAGTTGGACCTTCGCAAGGAAGATCCTTCACCGTTTCCGATGACGGGCCCGGAGGCCCAACATGCTTGGGCTAGGCTTCGCCTTCAGCCGCGTTGCGAGCCTGCTCCAGCTTCGCGAGAGCTTCATCGTCCATCGCTGCTGCGACGTTCTGACCCTCGGTCTCTTCTGGGGCGTCGGTGCGGATCTTGCGCTTCGCGCTTTCCCGGCCACCCGACTTCTGCTGCTGTTCGCGGCGAGCCTCTGCCTTGTTCTTCAGCGGACCGACAACCATGACCATGTTTCGGCCATCGATGCGAGGTGTGGACTCTACGAGCCCGACCTCTGCTACGTCTGCTGCAAACTTTTCTAGCAAGCGAATGCCCATCTCTGGGCGCTGCTGCTCACGTCCACGGAACTGGATCATGGCCTTGACCTTGTCGCCTGCGCCTAAGAAGCGCAGTGCGTGGCCGACCTTGGTCTCGTAGTCGTGGGTGTCGATCTTCAGGCGGAAGCGAACTTCCTTCAGGATCGTGTTGGTCTGGTTCTTACGAGCTTCACGAGCCTTGACAGCGGCTTCGTACTTAAACTTGCCGAAGTCCATCAGTTTGCATACAGGAGGCTTGGCGGTCGGTGCCACCTCGACCAAGTCCAGATCGGACTCGACAGCGAGTCGGAGTGCGTCCTCGATGCGGACGATTCCTACCTGCTCACCATTGGGGCCGACGAGACGTACCTCTGGCACGCGAATGCGCTCATTAATGCGTGGATCGCTGATGTGTCACTCCTGATTTTCGTAAGTCACTTACTCGCAAATGAAGAAGGCCCCCGTCTGCGAAGTGCAGGCGAAGGCCAAAAGATAGACGACACAATAGCTTTACGATATTTCCCCGTAAAACTATTTCCGGATACTCATAAATATCCTGCCGAATTACCCGGAAGCCTAAGCGGCTACTGCGGGTGGGAGCTGGCCTCCACTTGCATGGCTCAACACTGATCTCTTGGTGACATCATCCGGATACCGGACGCTCTCAAGTACCTGTATTGAGTCGGTCTGTGACAAGCTTAGCAGTATGAGTACCGAAGACACCAACTCGCAGCAGCACGCCGTCGAGCAGCAGATGCGCGACATCGCAGAAGTTCCAGCAGTAGAGATCATCACCACCGCCGCAGTTCACCTGATGAGCGCGGCCGCGGTCAAATGCGGACTGGCAGAAGGTGATGACGCCGATGAGCTGAAGGATCTTGATGAAGCTCGCAAGCTAATTACCGCTCTGGCTGGCCTAGTCACCGCGGGTGCACCGGAGCTTGGATCACAGCACGCGGCACCACTGCGTGACGGTCTGCGAAGCCTTCAGCTCGCCTTCCGCGAAGCATCATTGATCCCGGATGCGCCAGGCAAGGGCCCGGGCGAAAAGCTCACCGGACCGGTCAACTAGCGATTATTTCGCAGAATATTAAGAGATTAACGTCATGGATCCGCTTCCTTTGGGAAGCGGATCCATGCTCGTTTAAACATGAACTTTCCGTTTCGGAACAGATATTGCCGGATTGAAACGAGCCACAACGCGTTGCACTAGATAGGCTTCACTAATGGAGACTTTCGAACAGCCGGTGCTGCACGCCGGGCGCTATGTCTTGCGGCCGTTCGACATCCGCGACGTGGCACTGATCGAGGCGGCCTCGCTGGATCCGCTCATTCCGTTGATCACCAGCGTTCCCATTAAGGGATCCAGCCAGGACTTCGCGGACTTCATTTACAGGCAGCAACAGCGCGTGGCTGAGCGCACCGGGTATTCTTTCGCGATCGCCGAGGCGCAGACGAATCGGGCGGTCGGGCAAATCGGCTTGTGGCTGCACAACGTTGCCGCCGGCCGGGCAAGTATCGGATGTATCGGATACTGGGTCGATCCTGGACACCGTGGACGCGGTGCGGTGAGCGCGGCGATGGATGCACTCACCGTTTGGGCCCTGGAGCTTGCGCCCATCCATCGGGTGGAGCTGTACGTCGAACCATGGAACGAAGGTTCCTGGCGGGGCGCCGAAAAATGCGGTTTCACCCGCGAAGGAATACTGCGAAGCTGGCAACTGATCGGCACCGAGCGCAAGGACATGTACTGCTACTCCCGGCTGAAAACCGATGGGCCGGAGCGCTAGCAAAAGCACGATTCCACTACGAGAGGCAGGATCAATGATGGACCGTCAAACGCAGAAGATTGTTCTGGAACCATTGCACGAGGGGCATCGGCCGTTCGTCATTTCCCTGGCCTCCGATGAACGAGTCACTCGCTATATCGGTGATGGCTCAGTCTGGGACGATCAGACGATCGGCGAGCGAATCCAGTTGGCACTGAGCGCGCTGCCGCTGGCCACGGTTGGGGCCACTCGCTGGTTTGTGGCTATCGCTGCGGGGCATCCGGCAGGGCTGGTCGTGGCCACCCGTAAACCCGAGGGAGTCGAACTTGGGTATTGGGTCTCCCCCGGCTATTGGGGTCAGGGAATCGCCGGTGCCATGGTCAATAACGCGATAGGGCTGATCCCCGAACTATTTCAGGTGCGCCGTTTGATCGCCCGGGTTGACCCAGCCAATGTTGCCTCAGCCAAGTTGTTGGCGCGCAGAGGCTTCACGGGGCGGTCAAGCACCGACGGGCTGGATCACTACGAGCTCAAACTCACCTCTGCCTAAACGAAGCCGCCCATCCGCGCGCGACGGGTGCGGCGGGTGCGGCGGGTGCGGCGCACTCGTCGGCGAATCTGCTGGGCGATCAATGCGATTACCACGATGAATACCGCCAGCAAGCCGATGCCGATAAATGCCTGGGCGGGTCCGAGCGTATCCACGAAGATGCCGGTCAGCGGTGAACCGAGCGCGGTGCCGGTGGTCATCGCAGAACCGTACCAGCCCATGGCCTCGCCGCGGCGATTCTCCGCGACCAGATCGGTGAGCCATTCGGAGGCCGCCGAGAGCGTGGGCGCGCAGAGCAGGCCAGGGGCGAGCGAGAGCAGCGCCAAGCTCCAGGTGTCGGTGGCGAAGTACATGGGCACCGTCAGCACCGCCATCGCCAAGAGCAGCAGGAGCGGGGAGATGGCCCGGTTCATCGAGCCGTAGACCAGCCCGCCGATCAGCGACGAACCGCACCAAAAGAGGAATACGATCCCCAGGTCACCGGAGCGTGACTGCGCTTCGAGTTCGGCAACGATGCCCACCTCGGTGCCGGTGAGCAGCGCACCGGCACCACCGGCGGCGATGAACACCGCAAGCACCGAGGCGCTGATCCAGTTGAAGCGGCTCTTGAACGCACGTCCGCGGCTCTTGATCCGGGCGCGCGCGGACTTCCAACCCGCGGTGATCAATTCGCCTTCGACCTCGGCCACGCCGAAGGGGGCCGCGGCGATGAAACTGGCCTCCGCGCCGAGGCGCTCCTCGTGCACGTTGGCGCGCAGGGCCACCGCCTTGGGGTCATCGCTGCGCGTAGGCGGGTTCAAAATCATCAGCGCCAGACCGGCGACCGATGCGGTCACCCCGATGACGCTCAGCCCGATGGTGCTGCTGATCTGCGTGGCGACGATCCCTGCCGAGGCCGGTCCGACGATGAACACCAGTTCGGTGGCCGTCGCATCGAGCGCAAAGGCGGTGCGCCGGTTATCTCCGGTGGTCATGATGCCCAGGGCGGTACGGACTACGGAGAACACCGGCAGTGAGAAGAGCCCGCCGATGAAGGCCAGCGGGTACACCCACTCCAGCGACACGTGCGGGACGGTGCACCAGACGATGGTTTCGACGAAGATCGAAGGGATCAGCGCCCGGCGCAGCCCCCACGCATCGACCCGGGCACCGCGCCACGGGGCGCCGATGGCAATGCCGAGTGTCATCAGCGCGGTAACCAGTCCGGCGGACACCCAGCTCTGATCTAGGTTCGTGACCAGATGCAGAAGCAGCAGCATGCTCAGCGCCGAGTGCGGCAATCGGGCAATCATTCCGATGACTAGCAGCGTTGAAATCTGCGGCTGCCGCAGAATCTGCCAATACCGTTTCATACCCGGTGGTGTCCTTGTCTCTTAGTCTGGTGCGCTGAGCAAACTCACTTCGAGCGAATCGACCGCTTCTGCGAATTCTGGGTTTTGGGCCAGGCGCCCATGGATGTCTTTGGTGCTCTGGCGGGCTTCGGGCTCGGGGGTCCCGGCGGCGAAGACGAACTGCAGGTTCAGCTCCGGTCCGGGGCCGCCGCCTAGGACTGCCGCTCCAGAGACGTCTCGCGAGCCGACTCCCCGGCCCGGCGCCACCTTCACCGCGCGGAGCGCCCGACAGCCGGCGGTCGCCTCTTCAACGAGCTTGGCGATGTGCTCGCTGAGATAGCTCGGGGTCCAATCGGTTTGCTTGGCCAGGCTCCACATTCCGGGACGGCGCAGCACGAAGGTGAAGTCGCTGCCCGGGTCTAGCACCAGCAGTTGGGCTTCTTCGCTCACCGCAGACAGGGCCGCGCGGGGTGCGTAGACCGCCACCGGGCGGGCCTCGCCATGCCAGGCCTGCAAGCGCTCGACCGTGGTGAATACCGGCAAGGCCATCCGCCCGTCGGGTGCCTTGATCTTGACCAGCGCCATGTCGGCTTCCTTATCGGCGGCGAAACCGTGTTCGGTCAGCGCTTCCTCGCCCAGCTGGGCGACAACCGCCACGAAGACGCGAGCCTGGGACAGGGCCCGATGCACGCCGGCCTCGTCTCCGGTTCCCGCGCGGAGTTCGGCCAGGGCGCGCACCACGGCCGGGTCGGCGGCTCCATCGTCCTTGTCAAACTTGTGCAACGGATTTTCCTCGCCGCTCAAGTCCCGGCCATCCCAGCCTTGGCCGGCAGAATCTGCGCGGTTGCCAGCTTGCGCCAACGCCGCGGCGATATGCCCGGGCAGGTGGCGTTCGGGTTCGGATTCGGGGTGCGAAGTGCTCATGCAACTATGCTATCTGCCGGGTCCAAATGCGAAAGTCCTGCGAGGAGAATCTGTTCATGACCTTGGCCACCCATCCCGGTTCCGGCGCGGAAAGCAAAGGACCCGAACCTGCGCGGTGTGTGCGCTGGTTCGGGTCCGCTGTTGAGACAGGTGGAGGCTAGCGGCGGCCTGCCACGTCCAGCGCTTGGGCAAGAGTGAACTGGCCGGCGTAGAGCGCCTTGCCCATGATCGCGCCTTCGATACCCTCCGAGACCAATTCGCGTAGCACGCGCAGATCTTCCAGCGAGGAGATGCCGCCGGAGGCGATCACCGGTTTGGTGGTCTTTGCGCAGATTTCGCGCAGCAGTTCAACGTTCGGACCGCGCAAGGTGCCGTCCTTGGTCACGTCGGTGACCACGTAGCGGGCGCAGCCGGCATCTTCCAAGCGTGCCAGCACGTCCCAGAGGTCGCCGCCGTCCTTGGTCCAGCCGTGGCCGGACAGCGTGGTACCGCGCACGTCCATGCCCACCGCGATCTGCTCGCCGAAGCGTTCGATGACGCGCGCGGTCCATTCGGGATTCTCCAAGGCCGCGGTCCCCAGGTTCACCCGGGTGGCCCCGAATTCCAAGGCGCGCTCCAGCGAGGCATCGTCGCGGATGCCGCCGGAGAGTTCCACCTTGATGTTCAGTTCATCGGCGATGCGGCGGACCACCTCGGTGTTGTTGCCGCGGTCAAAGGCCGCGTCGAGATCCACCAGGTGGAGCCATTCGGCCCCTTCGCGCTGCCAGGACAGGGCCGCCTCCAGCGGATCGCCGTATCCGGTTTCCGACCCGGCTTCGCCCTGCACCAGGCGAACGGCTTGGCCTCCGGCGATATCTACCGCCGGGAGCAGTTCAAGAATTGGTTGCTCGCTCATAATTTCCTTCTGTCGCTAATGTCTAGAGAGTCTGAACCCAGCCGGCGACGATTGCCGCGGCGGCCAAGGCCCATAACGCGATGATCCACGAGATGTGCGCTTTCTGGCTTTTGAGCGAGATCGCGCCACCGGCGAGGAAAGCACCGAGGGTTAGCAGGATGATGGCCCACATGTCCTAAAGTGTCTCCAACCAGTTGCGCAGCAACCGCGCCCCGGCGTCGCCGGACTTTTCCGGGTGGAATTGCACGGCGGACAGCGGACCGTTTTCCACGGCCGCGACGAAATCGGTGCCATGGGTGGACCAAGTGACCTGGGGCGGGGTCATCGCCGGTTGGGTAACATCGAACTCCCACTTCTGCACGCCATAGGAATGCACGAAGTAGAACCGCTCGTCCTCGATCCCGGCGAAGAGCCGGGAGTTCTCCGGTGGGCGCACGGTATTCCATCCCATATGCGGGATGACCTCTGCTTGCAGGCGCTCGACCACACCGGGCCACTCGCCGATGCCTTCGGTTTTCACCCCGTGCTCAACACCTTGCTCGAAGAACACCTGATGTCCTACGCAGATGCCCAGCACCGGCTGGCCACCGGCGATGCGGCGGCCAATCCACCGCAGCGCGCCGACCTTGGTCAGCTGCTCCATCACCGAGGCGTAGGCTCCCACGCCGGGAACGACGAGGCCATCGGCGGCCAAGATCGCTTTCGGATCCGCGGTCAGCTCCACCTCGGCGCCGGCGGCTTCCAGCGCCCGCACGGCCGAGCGGACGTTGCCGGATCCGTAATCGAGGACGACGACAGTTTTTTTCGCCACTTAGAGGGCACCCTTCGTGGATGGGATCTTGTCGCCCATGCGGGCGTCCGGCTCGACCGCTTCACGCAGCGCGCGAGCGAATGATTTGAACTGGGCCTCGACGATGTGGTGCGGATCGCGTCCGGAGAGCACCTCGATATGCGCGCAGATCTGCGCATGGAAGGTGATGGCCTCGAATACGTGCCGCGTCATCGAACCGGTGAAGTGCCCGCCGATCAGGTGGTATTCCTGGCCTGCCGGTTCCCCGCCGTGCACCAGGTACGGGCGGCCGGAGACGTCGACAACCGAACGCGACAGCGCCTCGTCCAGCGGTGCGTAGGAGGTGCCAAAGCGGCGAATTCCCGCCTTGGTGCCCAGGGCCACGCGCAGCACCTCGCCGATGGTGATGGCCACGTCTTCCACCGTGTGGTGCACGTCGATATGGGTATCTCCGGTGGCACGCACGGTCAGGTCGATGAGCGAATGCTTGGACAGGGCGGTGAGCATGTGGTCATAGAACGGCACGCTCGTGCTGATTTCCGAGACCCCGGTCCCGTCCAGGTCCAACTCGACGAAAACTGATGATTCGCTGGTCTCGCGTTCCATCCGGGCGCGACGAGCGCCAATCAATTCGGCAGACATGTCTTCCTTCGCTTGTGGGTGAATTCTACTTCTGGGCACCCAGCAACAAGGCCAGGTGCTCCAGGAAGGCGGTGGTTTCGGCTTCGGTGCCGGCGGTGACGCGCAGCGTTCCCTTGATTCCATTGTCGCGGACAATGATGCCGGCATCCAACAGGCCCTGCCAGATGGCGTGCGGATCCTCCAGTCCGCCGAAGAAGACGAAGTTCGAATCCGAGACAGATGGCTTCAAGCCGAGATCGATCAGCGTGGACACGATGCGGTCGCGCTGGGTCTTGATGTCTTCGACCTGCGCGAGCAGCAGCTCGATATTCTTCAACGCAGCGATGGCGGTTGCTTGGGTAACCGCCGAGAGGTGATAGGGCAAGCGCACCAGGCGAATCGCGTCGGTCACCTCGGGGGCCGCCGCTAGATAGCCCACGCGGGCGCCGGCCAGGCCGAAAGCCTTGGACATCGTGCGCGAGACGATCAAGCGCTGGCGCCCTTCGAGCAGGGTGAGCGCCGATCGGGTACCTGCCAGCGAGAATTCTGCGTAGGCTTCATCCACGATCACCATGGCGTCGGTTTCGCTGGCGGCCTCATAGACCGCTTCGATAACGTCCAAGCCCAGTGCGGTTCCGGTCGGGTTATTCGGGGAGCACAGGAATACCACGTTTGGGCGGTGTTCGCGCACCTGCGCGGCGGCGGATTCGGCCGAGAGGGTGAAGTCTTCGGCACGGTTTCCGGCAATGAATTCGGTATCGGTGCCACTTGCGAGCAACGGGTACATCGAGTACGTGGGGACGAAACTCAGCAGGCTGCGCCCCGGGCCGCCGAAGGCCTGCAGGATCTGCTGGAGAATTTCGTTCGAGCCGTTTGCGGCCCAAATGTTGTCGCGGGTCAGTTCGTGACCGAGGTAGTCGGCGAGCAGCTCGCGCAATTCGGTAAATTCACGATCCGGGTAACGGTTCAGGCCGGCAGCCGCTTTGGCTACTTCCTGAGCGATGGCATCGATAACTGTCGCTGGCAATGGATGGGTGTTCTCGTTGACGTTCAGCTGAATGGGAACGTCAATTTGTGGCGCTCCATATGGGGATAGCCCGCGGAGATTCTCACGCAGGGGCAGCTGACTCAGAAGTTCACTACGGTCATTCACGCATTAATTCTAATGGTGAGGCGCTCTCGCCGGTGAATCCACGACAAGAACAGGTAACAATGGTGAGCTGGCACCTAGTTTGAAAGTACGGGGATATCCAAAGTGTCCCCGACGTACAGCACACCAGCATCGATGGAGTTCAATTCCTCAATGTGGTTCATCGCCGCGTTGACTTCGTAGCCTGCAGCGTACTCGCTGGCCAGCCCCCATAGAGTGTCACCGGGAATCACGGTGACCTCCACAGTCGCCGGGCCGCTGGGCAGGTCCGTGGATGCTTGGGCGCTGCTGGTGAACATGAACGCCGCGGCGATCGTGAGGAGGAAGACCGGTATGCCTACCAGTACTGCCCAACCCCGACGGTTGATGCGGATCCTCATTGGTCTTTTGCTCTGCTGTGGGTGAAGTGCCAGAGTTGCCACGACTTTTTCTCCTCAACGGTTACGTGTGATGCGAACCAATATTCGAATGCAATCTTCGAACACCTGTTCGATACTAGTACATCTTTTCTAACAGAGCCAGATCGAACTTGTCCAGATGTTTTCGAACAAATCTTTGAAAGAAGCCCTGTGATCAACTAAGATTTCGAAGTAGTCGATCAATGAATACATCACAACATTGGGCACCGACAGTTTGTAGCTTCGAACTGAGGACCGAATGCAAGGGAAGGCAAAAATACATGTCAGCATCACAGCGCACTCCCCGGTCGAACGCCCGTTCGCTGACGATACGTCAGAAAAAGATCCTCGAAACCATCCAGCGTGCGATCGGCAAGAATGGCTATCCGCCGTCGATGCGTGAGATTGGCGACTCGGTCGGGCTCAAAAGCCTTTCGAGCGTGACTCACCAGCTCGGTCAGCTCGAAAAGCTTGGGTACATTCGTCGCGACCCGAGGCGTCCTCGAGCCATGGAGATTTTGCTTCCGTTGCAGCTTGCGGAGGACGGCGAGGGAAGCAGCGAGCCGCAGAGCGCGCCGGAACCCGTTGAGGACACGAAGGTCATCGAGCTGAGCTCCTCGGCGGATACCACGATGGTTCCCTTGGTCGGACGCATCGCCGCCGGTGGACCAATTTTGGCGGAGCAAACCGTCGAAGACGTCTTTTCCCTACCACGCCAGCTGGTTGGCCACGGCGAGCTGTTCATGCTCAAGGTGTCGGGCGATTCGATGGTGGATGCGGCAATTTGCGATGGCGACTGGGTGGTCGTCCGTCGCCAGCAGACCGCGGAGAACGGCGATATTGTGGCCGCATTGCTTGACGAGGAAGCCACGGTGAAGACCTTCCGTCAGCGCGATGGCCACACCTGGTTGCTGCCACAGAATTCACGTTACGAGCCGATTCTCGGCGACGCTGCCACGGTGATGGGACGCGTCGTGTCGGTGATGCGCTCGCTGTAGCGGGCAAGTCTGTTCCAACGAGCCATTCGGCCTCACCCATTCTCGGTGAGACCGGATGGCTTTTATTTTGCGTCGAGCTGGCTCGGCGGCAGGCTCACGCGCCCGGCCGCCTGGAGGATCGTCCAGCGTTGGGTGGCCGCAGAAAGCTCCGTCTCGACCCGGTCCGCGAGCTGGCTCGCCGTGTCGCAGACCAATCGCGCGGCGGTGCGCCGGGTCGCGGCGGGCAGGCGTTCATCGTTCGCGGCGAGCGCCAGGTAGCGGCAGAGGATTCCAGTGAACAGATTGCCGTCTCCACCGGATTCCAGGCGCAGGCCCTGTGCCGCAGTGGCGAGCCGATCGTTGATCGCCTGGATCAGCGAGACAGCTTGCGCCAGATGCTCCGCGGACCCGGCGGCCAGCAATGCACCGAGCACGGTGCCCTGGTTGTAGGTGTAGATCGCTTCCTCGGTGCGCGGGCCGCCGGCGGTCAGGCGGATGCCGTCGAGGTAGAGCCCGGAAGGTGTGCTGTAAAGCTCGCGGCGCAGCCAGTCCAGCAGCCCGGTGGCGGTGTCTAAATCCGCGATGCGTGCGAAATACAGGGCCGCCGGGGCGTTGGTGGGCGTGTTCTTGAAGTCGCGTTTGCGCGACCAGTAAAGCCCGCCGCCGAGCTTCTCGTCTTGGCCGCGCACCAGCTGTCGACCCAGTGCACGCATGGCTAGGGTGGCGAGCAGCGCCGGGCGGGCGGTGAGCTGCTGGCTCAGCCCATTGAGCCGTTGGCTGGCAAGCAGCAACCAGGCCATGTCGTCGTAGAAGTAATTCGGGAAGCGGCCGAAATTGCGCAGCAGGATGCCGCGCAGCAGCTGTTTGGCCCGCCGCCAGTGCCTCTGGGCCGCGCACCGGTGACCGGAGTGCAGCTCATGGAAGGCCGCGTCGAGGATCGCGTCGAGATAGTGTGCCTGCCACCAGTAGTGCCATTCGGACCAGGGGCGCGGGCGTTTTCTAGGCGCTGGCGCGGCAGGCATCGCATGCAGCGAGCCGATCCAGGTGCCGGGCAGGCCCATGAGCCGATGGCCGAATCGGGCGTGCAGGTCCTCGCCTGCCACCGCGGCCAGGGCCTCCCAGTGTGCGGGATCGTGGATGCCTGGCTGATGCTGCGCTTCATTCACGAGTCGGCTCCCACTACTCAGTTCTCCGGTTGTGTGCACCAGCGTAGCCGCTTCGCCCGCCGGCATCGAGCACATCGAGCGGGCGGGATCAGGCGGCGAGCACTTCGGCGGCCGAGAACCAGTAGGTGTTGCGCCGCGGTTGTTGATCGGGGTCCAAGAATTTGGGCAGCAGCACCGCCGGAGGTTTGCCCTCGGCCACCACGAGGCTGAAAAGCCCGGCATGGCGTGCGTGGTGATGCATGGGACAGAGCAGTACGCCACGATCCACGCGGGTCTGTCCGCCCTCCTCCCACGGGTCGACGTGGTCCGCCTCGCAACGGCTGGCCGGCATCCGGCAGCCCGGGTAGATGCAACCGCGGTCGCGGGCCGCCAGAGCGCGTTTCATATGCGGTGGAAAAAGGCGTTTGGATCGGCCGATGTCCAGCGCTTGGCTTTTGCCGTCCAGCACCACCGGGTAGATTCCGGCGTTGCACATCAGCGTTCGGGCCGACGCCGCGGTCAGCGGCAGACCGTTTTCGGTGCTGGCGAAGCTGGCGGCGCCATCGAGCATTTTCTCGTAGTTCAGGTGCACGATCACCTGCGGGGTGATCAGCCCGGCGCCCGGATTCTTGCCGCCGACGCGATTGGCGCGCAGCACCGCGAGCAATCCGGTCAGGTGGCGCAGGGCCGGGCTCAGGTCTTCGAAGGGCCGTTCGGGCGGCGCGGCGAGGTTGCTGGGTGGTTTCGGTGGTTCGGCTTCCGTCGCTTCGGCATCCGGGGTGCGGGCCCAACCGGGCATGCTCGGTGCATCATCCCATTCCCTGGGGGTGGGTGGCATTGGCGCAACCGGGGTTTCGGGCTCGACCGATGGGGTGGGCTCGGCAGATGGCGTGGGCTCGGCGTGCTTAGGATAGCTGGCGTGGACGAGCTCGTTGAGCTGCTCGCGGTTGCCGGCGATGGTGTTGGGGTTGTCGATTTTGGCGCGGAGCGACTCGATGAGTTCGGCATCGTGCGGGAAGACCTTGAGCTGGTAGATGACCAGCCCGCCTTTTGTGCCGCGGGGGAAGAGCCCGGCCTCGGCGAACAGCGCCTCGGGCGGGCGCTGGGACTGGAGCTGTTCGGCGATGAGGCCGGACAGGTGTTTCGCGGCGCTGGCCGGCTCCTGGGCGATGAGCCTGACTGCCTGCGCTTCGAGCTGGGCACGGGCCTGCGGGCCGGGCAGGTCCGCTTCGGCGTTGCGGATGGCCCGGGCGGCACCGATCGCTGGGCGCGGATCCACGTTGCGGTTCGCGAAGTGGGTGGCAAGCTGCGGGCAATCGGGGGTGGTGCGCTCCCCCGCCTCGGTGACCTTGGCGATCAGCGAGCCGGCGGCCGCGAGCCGGGAGAGGGCCGCGCCGTGGGCGATGCCCAGCCAGCCGGAGTGCAGGTCTGCGGCGTCCTTGAAGCTGCTGCGGCCCAGCGTGCAGGTGCCGTGCAGTGCGGCGAGCTGCTCGTCCGTGGGTGCGGCGCCGGCGTCGGCGATGGCATCGAGGGATTCGGTATCCAGCTGATGGCTGCCGCTGCGCTGAACCGCGTCCGCCGCATGGATCTGCAGGCGGGACAGGGTCTGCGCGGTGCGTTCGGCCAGCCAGGCGAAGTAGGCGGCCTGGCCGGCGGGCAGTTCCTCGGAAGAGAGCTGCGCGCAGGCGGCATCGAGGGTGGTGATGGCCTGGGCCATCGCCCCGAGGGCCGCCTGGTTGCTGCTGAGTTCTTCCATGCCCACCACCCTGCACGGTCCGCGGGCGGGGGCCGGCGGATCGGGCGCAGGGTGTGGATAAGCGGGAGTGGAAGCTCCGGCGCCGGCTACTTTTCCGGTTTCAGGCGCTGCAGCACGCCGGTGATGACCTTCTTGTCGGTGGTCGGCCACATCGGCGGCAGCGAACTTTTCAGGAATGAGCCGTAGCGGGCGGTGGCCATGCGCGAGTCGAGGACCGCGACCACCCCCTTGTCCTGCACCGAACGGATCAAGCGGCCGGCGCCCTGGGCCAGGCGGATGGCCGCGTGGGTCGCGGAGACCTGCATGAAGCCGTTGCCGCCGTGCTTGGCCACGTCCTCGGTGCGGGCCTTGGAGATCGGGTCGTCGGGGCGCGGGAAGGGGATCTTGTCGATGATCACCAGGCGGCAGGAATCCCCGGGAACATCCACGCCCTGCCAGAGGGTCATGGTGCCGAACAGGCAGGTGTCGCGCTCCGCGGAGAAGTCCGCGACCAGCGACTTCATGCTCGCGTCGCCCTGGCAGAGGATTTTCACGTCGAGCTTCTCGCGCAGGATCGCCGCGGCCTCCTCGGCCGAACGCTTGGAGGTGAACAGCGCCAGCGCGCCGCCGCCGGAGGCGGTGATCAGGTCCTCGATCTCGTCCAGCGTCTCGGCGGCCAGCTGGCGCCCGGGCTTGGGCAGGTGCTTGGCGACGTAGAGGATGCCCTGGTTCGGGTAGTCAAACGGGCTGCCGACATCCACCCCGGTCCAGGTCGGGGCGCCTTGGCCCATGAGCCCGAGCGATCCGGCCACCGAATCGAACTGCGAGCCGATGGCCAGGGTGGCGCTGGTGAGTACGACGGTGCGCCCGTCGAACAGGCCCTCGCGCAGCTTGCCGGCCACCGAGAGCGGGGCGACGTTCAGCGTCGCCGGTTGGCTGTCATCGGTTTCCACGTAGCCGCGGCCCTCGATGAATTCACGCGGGCGGGAGGTGAAGAGCACCTCGCGGCGTTCCTCGGCTTCGAGCATGCGGATCGCGTCGTCCATCACCGCCTGCATCTGCGAGCGGGCGGTCTGCCGGCCCCCGTCCGCCGGGGCGTTCGCCTCCGGCTTGGACAGCGCCAGCACCAGGCGGGCCTGTTCGACGATGTCGTTCAGTGCGATGCCCATATCTTCGCGCAGCCCGCGCTCCAGCAGCCCGGTGGGCACCCCGGTGAGCGACTTCTCCAGTCGGCCGGCGGCCTTGGTCAGCTCGTCGACGTTCACGCCGCAGTGCCTTTTGGCGCCGCCTGCGGCGGTGAGCACCCCGCGTGCCGAAAGCGCTCCGGAGACCGAGCTGGTCACCCGGTCCTGCAGCTCGTGGGCCTCGTCGATGATCGCGACCTCGAAGTCCGGCAGCACCGAGAGGCCTTCGAAAGCGGAGACCGCGAGCAGCGCATGGTTGGTGATGACCACGTCGGATTCGGCGGCCCGCGCCCGGGCCATTTCGGAGAAGCACTCATCGGCCATCGGGCACTTTTGGGCGCCCAGGCATTCCATGGCCGAGACCGAAACCTGTTTCCAGGCCTTGTCGCTGACCCCGGGGACCAGCTCGTCGCGGTCCCCGGTATCGGTCTTCTCCGCCCAGTCGCGCAGCTTCAGCACCTCGGCGGCCAGCGGGGAGAACATCTGTCCGGCCGGCGCGGCCGGCGCGTCCATTTCGAACAGCGTCCCCTCGCTGTCATCCGGGTACCCGCCGCCGAGCTTGTACTGGCAGAGGTAGTTGGCCCGGCCCTTGAGCAGGGCCACATCCATCGGGCGGGAGAGCTTGCCCTTGAGCGCTTCGAGCAGCCGCGGCACATCGCGCCCCACGATCTGGGACTGCAAGGCGAGGGTTGCGGTGGACACGATCACCGGCTTCGCGCTGGTTTGCGCATGGGCGAGCGCCGGGATCAGGTAGCCCATCGACTTCCCGGTGCCGGTGCCGGCCTGCACCAGCAGGTGTTTTTCGTCCTCCAGTGCCTCGACCATATGCTTGACCATCTGCTGCTGGCCGACGCGCATCTGGCCGCCCATGGAGGTCACCGCGGTTTCCAGAAGGTCCAGGACCTGCTCTTGCTTATCCATGTAGGTTGAAAGTCTCCAACTGAACCGCGAGGGATTCTCGCACCTTGACGATCATCCGGGTTCCGTGATCTGTGTGTTCGCTTTCCAATATTTCCGATTCGCTCTGGTGCAGCTTGGCGATCAGGTCTCCGCGGTCGTACGGGATGAGGATTTCCAACTGCACCTCGGGCCGCGGGATCGAGCTGCTGATCTGCTCGAGCAGCGCCTCGATGCCTTCCCCGGTGCGCGCCGAAACGATCGTGGTGTTCGACTCCCGGTTGCGCACCCGTTCGATGACGATCGGGTCGGCCACATCGGCCTTGTTCAGCACGATGATCTCGGGAATGTTCAGCGCGTCGACCTCGGCCAGCACCGTGCGCACCGCCTGAATCTGCCCCTCGGGGTCCGGATGCGAGGCATCGACCACGTGCAGGATCAAATCCGAGTCGGCGATTTCTTCCAGCGTCGAGCGGAAGGCCTCCACCAGCTGGGTGGGCAGGTTGGAGACGAACCCGACGGTATCGGCCAGCGTGTAGGTCAGCCCGTCGGCGGTTTCCGATTGGCGCACGGTGGGATCCAGGGTGGCGAACAGCGCGTTCTCCACCAGCACCCCGGCGTTGGTCAGCCGGTTGAGCAGCGAGGACTTGCCGGCGTTGGTGTAGCCAGCGATGGCCACGGCCGGGACCTGGTTGCGTTTGCGGTTGGCGCGCTTGGCCTCGCGGGCAGGCTTCATCGCCTTGATCTCGCGGCGCAGCTTGGCCATCCGGTCGCGAATGCGGCGGCGGTCCATCTCGATCTTGGTTTCGCCCGGACCGCGCGAACCGATGCCGCCACCGGCGGCACCCACCCGGCCACCGGCCTGGCGGGACATGGACTCGCCCCAGCCGCGCAGGCGCGGCAGCAGGTATTCAAGCTGCGCCAGTTCGACCTGGGCCTTGCCTTCGCGGGACTTGGCATGCTGCGCGAAGATGTCCAAAATCAGCGCGGTGCGGTCGATGACCTTGACCTTGACGATGTCCTCCAACGCGCGGCGCTGCGAGGGGGCGAGTTCGGCATCCACCACGACGGTATCGGCGCCGGTGGACGCGACGATGTCGCGCAGCTCTATGGCCTTGCCGGAGCCGAGGAAGGTGGAGGAATCGGGTTTGCTGCGGCGCTGCACGACCCCGTCGAGCACCTCGGAGCCGGCGGTTTCGGCCAGCGCGGCGAGTTCGCGCAAGGAGTTTTCCGCGTCGGTGACGCTGCCGGAGGTCCAGATGCCGGCGAGCACCACGCGTTCCAGGCGCAGCTGGCGGTATTCGACCTCGGTGACATCTTCCAGCTCGGTGGAGAGCCCGGCCACGCGGCGCAGCGCGCGGCGGTCGGCTAAATCGTCTTGGTCCCCGTCGAAGGATGAATGCTCGGCGGAGAAGCGGTTCAGCGCGGTCGCCTGTCCGGAGAAGATGTGCTCCTCGACCGGTTCGTCGGCGTGGAATACGGCAGGGGCTTGTGCGTCGTCGGCCGCCAGAATGCGGTCGATGGCTGCCTTGATCTGGGCATCATCCATTGATGCCGCGTCTTGCTCGTGTGACTCGGAGTTAGTCATGGTCTCCTTAGAAGAACTTCTCTGTACAGAATAGTGCGGGGTACCCCCACTTCGCGAGGTGGCGCGATCAGATGTCGGTGGGTGTTCGGTCATACCGGTCCTTGTGCTCAAGACAAATTGCTGTCGGTGATCAGGTGAAGGGGCGGTTACCAAGAGACTGCGGCGGGGCACGAAGTGGTGCGGAGAATCCAGAAAGAAAAAGAAAAGGACCTTGCCGTCTGCAGGTTCATGTATCCGGTGGGCGCGCGAAATCAGCGCCGGTTCTCCGGGGAACCCTGGTAACCGAGTGGGTTACGTATTAGACGAAAATCAAAGTCATAGGTAAAACTCTATCAGTGGAATGCGCCGCGCGCCTATATCGTGTAGCTCACGTTGTTTGCCCGGCTTTGCGCGCAGGCGATAATCTTTGGTGCATGACCTCGGATCATTACTTCAGCGCCAGCCCCGCCTCGGCCGACGAACGCCGCAGCATCGCGGTGGAATTGAACGGCCAGCGCCATCAGGTGCAGACGGCGCCGGGCATCTTCTCCCCCGCCGGGCTGGACAAGGGCACCGCCGTGCTGCTGGAGCATGTCCCGACCCCGCGCGGGCGGATCCTGGACATCGGCTGCGGTTGGGGCCCGATCGCGCTGACCGCCGCATTGCAGAGCCCGGAGTCCGAAGTTTTCGGTGTGGACGTCAACGAGCGTTCGATCGATCTTGCCAAGCTGAATGCGCAAAGTATGGGGCTGTCCAAAGTCACCGTAGGCACCCCGGACTCGGTGGATCCGGACCTTGAATTCGACACCATCTGGTCCAACCCGCCGATCCGCATCGGCAAGGAAGCCCTGCACGAACTGCTGCTGCTTTGGCTTCCGCGCTTGGCACCGGGCGGCGACGCCTGGCTGGTGGTGCAGAAGAACCTGGGCAGCGACTCGTTGCAGAAGTGGCTGGGAACCCAGTTGCCGGAGGACTGGAAGATCACCCGCGAGGCGACAGCCAAGGCCTTCCGCGTGCTGAAAGTGGCCCGCCCGGCCTAACCGGGATTGAAGACTTAAGCGAAGCAGCCTGCCACCGAATCCAGTGATTCGGTAGCAGGCTGTTTTCGTCTTGGGTTAGTTGGCGCCGATCACGCCGCGGGCCACCAATGCGGCGGGGCCCGAGAGAATCGTGTCTTCCTTGCCGTCGCCGGTGGGTGCGAATTCCACGCCAACCATCCCGCCGGGCACTTCGACGGCCCACTGGTTGATCAGTGCCGTGCCGCTAAGTCGAAAAATCATCTTGTCCTGCAACGGAATCGGTGATCCGACGACCGCATGCGTTTGAACTGATTTGCGAGTCGCAGATGAATTCGCAAATCCACTGCCGTCATATGTGAAAACACTTTTGATGTCCCCGCCGCCGGATCCTTGCAAACAGGAGACTCGCTTTGAACCCAGCTATCGGCTACTTCATGGCGTTTATTAACGAGTGTTCCCGAGCCCCAAGGCTAGTACTTTCAAAGGGGTCGTTCTCCAGTCGCTTCAGTCGAATCAGCGGTACCCGCTTCATTCATCGCAAGTAAATACGAAGCCGCAGTTGCCACGGCGATCTGCTGGACATACCCGGCGATCGTGATGAGTAACCCTAGCGGGACAAGCGAGAGAAGTGCTGGGTTTCCTCCAAGAAATAGCACCACCAAGCCGATGACTAAACCACATGCAGTAAGTACTTTACCGACGACCTGTAATAGACCACCTTCGGTTTGGACATGCTGAACGGTTGGCGGCGTGAAGTAGTCTTTGCTCATGCTCAGATCATAGCCAGCTGTACCTACAAAATAGGCGGTTAGCTACGCTTTGAAGACCTGGGCGGATGAATCATGCTATCCACCTTGAAGCTTGCAAAGCCTGAGGTCATAGAGCGCACCGGTCATCTTTAACCAGCAACAGCCTGCCACCGAATCCAGTGATTCGGTAGCAGGCTGTTCCCGTCTTGGGTCAGCTGGCGCCGATCACGCCGCGGGCCACCAATGCGGCGGGCCCGGAGAGAATCGTGTCTTCCTTGCCGTCGTCGGTAGGTGCGAATTCCACGCCGACCAGCCCGCCGGGCACTTCGACGGCCCACTGGTTGATCAGTGCCGTGCCGCGCGCCCAGTAGCGCATGGCGGCCGCCGCGGCACAGGCCCCGGTGCCGCAGGAGAGGGTCTCCCCCACACCGCGCTCGTGCACGCGCATCTTCAGCTGCGCGACGCCATCGGTGATCAGCGGTTCGGAGGGAACCACGAATTCCACGTTGCTGCCGTTCGGCGGAGCCGGGGATACTTCGGGTGCGGAAAACAGGTCGAGGTTCTCCAGCATCTGCGCATCGGGCAGGGCCGCCACGGTATGCGGGTTGCCCATGGTGATGCTCAAGGCGGGAAGTGCCTGCTCCCAGTCGCGCGGCTTGACCATCGAGTCGACCGAGTCCGCCGCGGCCTGCTGCTCGAAGATCAGCCCCCAGGGGCCGAGGTTAGCGGCGTAGCCATCGGCCAGGCGGGTGACTTCCTTGACTCCGGCGCGGCTGCCGATGAGCAGGCTGGCACCGATCGGGAGGTTGACCAGCCCCTCGGCGAGCAGATAGTGCACGAAGGCGCGTACGCCGTTGCCGCACATTTCGGCGATGGACCCGTCGTTATTGCGGTAGTCCATGAACCAGTAGGCCTTGGGGTGTTCCAGGGCCTGCTGCTCGAAGCCGGGGACCTGGGAGGTGGGCACGGCGCGGATCAGCCCGTCGCCGCCGATGCCGAAGCGGCGGTGGCACAGGGCCGCGACCTGCTCTGGCGTCACCTCGTGCTTGGCCTCGGGGTCCGCGAGCAGCACGAAGTCGTTTCCGGTGGCGTGTCCCTTGGCGAAGGGCAGTCCGGCAAGCTGGGCTAGTTCGGTGCGGTACATTGCGCTCCTTTAGATGGTGGGGTCGCTCGGGCGGAGCAGCTGCTGTGCTTTGCCCAGCAGCCCGGGTTCTTTCGGGTTCAGCCAGTGCACCCGCGGGTCGGCGTTGAACCAGGTCAGCTGGCGGCGGGCGAACTTCCGGGTGGCCACGATGGTGTCCTCGATGGCTTGGCCCCGGTCGATCTTGCCGTCCAGGTAGTCGGTGTACTGCTGGTAGCCGATGGCGCGCGCGGCGGTTTTGCCTTCGCGTAGCCCCTGGCCCAAGAGTTCGGCAACTTCCTCGGCCAGCCCCATGCGGTCCATTTTACGGACGCGTTCGGCCAGTGTCTCGTGTAACGCGGGACGCTCGTAATTTAGTCCGATCTGCAATGCCGGCTGGAAGTACTCGCGGTTGGGCATGTAGGAGCTGAAGGGGCGCCCGGAGATTTCGAAGACCTCCAACGCGCGGACGGCACGCCGGGTATCGAGGTTGCGGTCCGCGGAAACCGGGTCGACCTTTGCCAGCCGGCGGCGCAGCTCGCCGTCCCCGTGCTCCTGCACCTCGGCTTCGAGCCGGTCCCGGACCGCGCGATCGGTGGGCGGGAAGTCGATCACGTCCAGCGCGGCGCGTACGTAAAGCCCGGAGCCGCCGACCATGATCGGCACCTTGCCGTGGGAGCGGATTTGGTCGAAGTGGTCGCGGGCTTGGGCCTGGAACTGGGCGACGGAGGCCTCTTCGCGGATATTCATGATGTCCAGCAGGTGGTGCGGGATGCCGCCGCGCTCGGCTTCGGCGAGCTTTGCGGTGCCGATGTTCATGCCGCGGTAGAACTGCAGCGCGTCGGAGTTCACGATTTCGCCGCCCAATTCTTGGGCCAGCGCGATGGCCAGATCCGATTTGCCGGTTCCGGTGGGTCCAACAATGGAGATCACCGGCAGCTGAGTGGAGTTCATGCGGTTAGCTGCGCGCCTTCAAGGTCGGCATGCCCAGGTTGGTTCGGCTTGCCCCGCCGCCGCTGCCGGCGGCAGGCACCGCGCAGCTCTCGGCTTGGGCGCGGTCCCATGCGTCGCCGGCTCGTGAACGACGCAGCGAATACTCTTCGAGCGTCGGATCGGAGACGAGGTGGAAGGCCGCGGCCTCGGTGATCGGCACGGTGACCAGATCGCCCGGGCGAGGCTGCTCGGCGCCTTGCGGCACGGAGAAGTGCACCAGCCGCTGGTCCTGGGCGCGGCCGGCCAGGCGGTGGGTTTCCTCGGACTTGCGTCCGGACTGCTCGGTGACCATGACTTCCACGGTGCGCCCGAGCTGCTTGGCGTTTTCTTCCTTGGCGATGCGGTCCTGCAGTGCGGTGAGCCGCTCGAAGCGTTCCTGCACCACTGCCTTGGGAAGCTGGTCGGGCAGCTCGGCTGCCGGGGTGCCCGGACGCTTGGAGTACTGGAAGGTGAAGGCGGTGGAGAAACGTGATGCCTCGACCACGTCGAGAGTCGCCTGGAAATCTTCCTCGGTTTCACCCGGGAATCCGACGATGATGTCGGTGGTGATCGCCGCCTGCGGAATCAGTGTGCGCACCTTGTCCAGGATGCCGAGGAATTTCTTCGAGCGGTAGGAGCGGCGCATGTCCTTAAGGACCTTGTCGGAGCCGGACTGCAGCGGCATGTGCAGCTGCGGCATCACATTCACGGTTTCGGCCATCGCCTCGATCACGTCGTCGGTGAAGGCGGCCGGGTGCGGGCTGGTGAAGCGCACCCGTTCCAGTCCCTCGATTTCACCGCAAGCACGCAAAAGCTTGCCAAAGGCCAGCTTGTCGCCGAATTCCACGCCATAGGAGTTCACGTTCTGCCCCAGCAAGGTCACCTCGATCGCGCCGTCGGCAACCAGCGCCTCGATTTCGGCGAGGATCTCTCCTGGGCGGCGGTCGCGTTCCTTGCCGCGCAGCGCGGGCACGATGCAGAAGGTGCAGGTGTTATTGCAGCCAACCGAGATTGACACCCACCCGGCATAAACCGATTCGCGGCGGGTCGGGAGCGTGGAAGGAAAGACATCCAGAGATTCGAGGATCTCCAATTCAGCCTTTTGATTGTGTTCGGCGCGGTCCAGCAAGGCCGGCAGCGAACCGATATTGTGCGTGCCGAAGACGACGTCCACCCAAGGGGCCTTCTTCAGGATCGTTTCGCGGTCTTTCTGCGCGAGGCAGCCACCGACAGCGATCTGCATTCCCGGTCGGCGGTCCTTGACGCTTTTGAGCATTCCGAGGTTTCCGTAGAGCTTGTTGTCAGCATTTTCACGGACCGCGCAGGTATTAAACACCACGACGTCCGCCACTTCGTCGTCGTCGGCTTCGGCTTTGCGGGCAAGCCCCGCGCCTTCGAGCAGCCCGGAGAGCCGTTCGGAATCGTGCACGTTCATCTGGCAACCGTAGGTGCGTACCTCGTAGGTGCGCGAAGGATTCTCGGTATCTGCTGGGGTCATCTCGTCGAACTCACTCACCCCTCAAGGTTACCGAATCTTCAGGGGCGCGGAAACGTAGGCATGCCTAGGAAGAAATGTGCCCACTTGTGCTGAGCGCACGGTGCGGGAGCCCTGCATCAATGACATAATCCCGGCAGCAAGAATCCACTAGTTTCCTGGTTTTCCTGAACAGCCGGGTCATTGGCTGGCAACGGAAAATTTTCGGCGATCACTGCCGGCCTAGGCGCTCGGATCAGAACCTGCTGATCTAGTTTGAGGTCTAGCTCGGGTAAACCTACTGGAACTGTTCGGGCATGGTGCCGTAGCTGTACCAGACGATGTCGTCGTCCATCGCGTTTGAGTAGGCCAAGCGCGGGAAGTCGAGCTTGCGCCCTTCAAAGGTCAGCGATCCGGCGGCGCATTCGCCCGGAGCCAGCACGCGCTCTTCGAGCTGATTGGGGGTCGGGATCCGTTCCGCGTAGATGTAGCCGCTGTCTAGCATCCTGAAGTCATCGGGTGAAATCCGGCGTTGAGTGTCCGGGGCGACGCCGGTGGCCTTGGTGTCCTCGCCCGCGCAGATATTCACGTCCACACCCACCACGTACTCTTGGCGTTCGAGGGTGGGATGCTTGATCTCAAATCCCGAGGTTGTCAGTGCCGTGCCGTTTGCCAGTTCGGCCGGTTCGGTGATGTTCAGTCGTTCGAAGACCGGACCCGCCGCGCGTTGGGTTACTCCCTGGATCACGGCGGCGCCGATGAGCACGCCGCCGACTGCCGCTACACTGCCCCACATCAGTGCCAGCCCGGTTCTGCGGCGGGTGCGCCAATGTGCCGCATCGGATTGGGTGAGCCGTGACTCGACGCGCAACCGAGGTGTCGAGTCGGCGATGCGTTGCTCGACGCGTTTACGCAGGGATTTTGCGGCGAGGTAAAGCTGCGGGTAGATGGTGAGCATGCGCAGCTTTTCATCGAGGATGAACATATTGCCCTGCGAATCTTCCAGCACTGCGAGCAAGGCCGCGGTTTCTACGGCGTTGCCTGCCGTGATTCCCGGTCGTTTCAGCCGCTGCCAGCGCTCCATGAAAATGGAGTCGCGTCCCACCACCAGCGGCGTGATCGGAGCGAACGGCCCACCCTTAAAGCCACGTGGCGCCCAAGACTTGTAGCGGCGGGGTCGCACCGGCGTCGGCAGAGACAGGTCCTTGAATACCTCAGCGGAAATAGCGGTCTTCGAGTCCGCACGCTGGGCGCCATACTCGACCAACCCGCCGTCGGGATCGACGGCCGCATGCAGAGTCCCCGAGGCGCGGATAATGATCTCGCGGATGTCGCTTTCCAACGGGCTGCCATCCGGTTCCATCCCGAGTACGGCTCGCGTACGCTGCATCGAATCGTGGACCACATCGCCGGCGTAGGCCATGATATCGGCCAGCCAGGCATCCGGGATCAACGTCATCGAGGTGGCGAAGTCGCGGATCAGCGTCCGACGCTGCTGTTCGCCGAGCATGTGGCTCAGGTGGAAGATCGCGCAGAAGTCTTCGCCCATGCCGACATGCTCAACCCCGACATTCAATTGTTCATTGACGATGCCTTGGGCGCGCTGGGCCAACTGGCGCTTGAGTATCTGGGAGGCCAGCAAACCGGCTGCGGAGCGTGGGACCAACACCGAGAGAATGACCGGAGTATTGTTTCCGTACACAGCGCCGGTGCCGTTTCCTGCGGCGGGTTGGCTGAACGGATCGAGCGTCGCGAACCGCGCGGAGGGATTCTGGGTACCATGACGTTTGGGTGTGCCATCGGCCCAGGTTGCGGTCATACGTCCCAGCGGATCGGTGCGCACCGGATAGACGTGGCCGATGAGCGAAGCATCATTGGTGTAGAAGACCGCCGGAGTGCGCCCGGAGTACGGGTTGAGTCGGGCGAAGGTCTCCCGGGCCGGTGTTTCAAGCTGTTCCGGGAAGGCCAGCAACGCGGTTAGTGCCGCAGCGTTCTTTCCGGTGCGCTGCAGAACATCGGCAGGCCAGAAGGTGTTCTCGTGTTGGATGGGCAGGGTGCCGGCCGGGATGGCCGCGGATGCGAAGAGCGCGGGCAGTCGCTTCCACGCGGCGGCTACGGTGAGGCTGTCACCACGCACGGTGAGGTCGGTGGTGTCGCTGCCCACGCGCACAAACACTTCGGGCAGCGAGCTGCGGCCCGGCCCCAGTTCCACCGGGCGGGCCAGCTCGGCGCGAATGGCTGCGACGATGGTGGCGAGGGTGCCCGAATTTTCCAGCGCCTCATCGAGCAGACCAGTTCCGAAGGTGACGCCGAGGACGGTTTGGGCGTCGATGGGCTCTTCAAGCTGCCAGTTGCTGCCATGCCACACGGCCATATTTCTTCCCCTATTTCTTCGGAACGCGGCAACCTGGGCTTGCTCCGCTATCCGTGCTGAGGGTCTTAATCTACCAAGCCAAGTACCGGTGCGCGCTGCATTGCACGGCGGGTGAGGCGGTGTTGCAGAACACAGTTAGCGGGTGCCGTAGCGCTCTTCCCATTCTTCGCGCGCCACCTTGAAGGCCATCGAGCCGTGATAGCCCTTGCGCCCGAGCATTCCTACCAGCCGGCGCAGCGCCTTGTCGCGGTCCAGGCCCATGGAGGCCGGGCGGAGCTTGGCGCGCACCAGTTCGCGGGCGCGCGCTTCCTCGGTCTCGTCGTCGATCTGCTCCAGCGCTTCGGCGGCGACTTCGTCTTCGATGCCTTTGCTGCGCAGCTCGTGGCGGATCGCGCCCCGGGCGAGGCCGCGGGAGCGGGCCCGGGCGACGACCCAGGATTTCGCGAAGCGCTCGTCATCGACCAGGTTCAGTTCGGCGTAGCGTTCGAGGACCTCGTCGGCGATGTCTTCGGGGCATTCCTTTTCCAGCAGCTTGTCTTTGAGCTGTTTGCTGGTTTTGTCGCTGGCGGTGAGCTGGCGCAGGATGATGCCTCGGGCTTTTTCTTGCCACTGGTCATCGCTGAGCTCTTCCGGCTCGCCCGATTCGCGTGCTGCACGGCGTTCGGCTCTGGCCTGCCGGCGTTCTTTTTTGGTAGGGCTTTCGGCTTCCGGGGAGTTACTGGCCACGATATTGTCCATCGCGGCGCGAAGCTCATCGACGGTTTGCGGTTTTTCCGGCTCGGCGGTGCCCTGCAGTATTTGCGTTCGCTGGCTGGACTTGGCGGGGCGTGCGGCGCGCTTGGGCGCAGGTTCTTTCAGCTGCTCCAGCTCTTGCCCGGTGGGTTTGGCCCAATCCGGCATTTGATCGAAGTCGCCCTGAAACTGCGCGGAGACGGACGTAGCGTCCGACCCGGATCTCGATCCGGGTCGGACGCTACGTTTCTGAAAGCCTGAGGCCACTACTTATCGCCCTCGACGATTCGCAGGTCGGCCTCTCCTTCTTCTCCGCTGTCAAGGATGCCGAGCTTGGTCAGGATCTGGCGCTCCAGTTCGTTGGCCAGATCTGGGTTGTCGCGCAGGAAGCGGCGAGCGTTTTCCTTGCCCTGGCCCAGCTGGTCACCGTCGTAGGTGAACCAGGCACCGGACTTCTTGACCATGCCGTGCTCGACGCCCATATCGATCAGGCTGCCCTCGCGGGAAATGCCGTGGCCGTAGAGGATGTCGAATTCGGCCTGTTTGAAGGGCGGGGCCATCTTGTTCTTGACGATCTTGCAACGGGTACGGTTGCCGACGGCGTTGGTGCCCTCCTTGAGGGTTTCAATGCGGCGGATGTCGATGCGCACGGAGGCGTAGAATTTCAGCGCCTTGCCGCCGGTGGTGGTTTCCGGGCTGCCGAAGAAGACGCCGATCTTTTCACGCAGCTGGTTGATGAAGATCGCGGTGGTCTTCGAGGTCGAGAGGCGACCGGTGATCTTTCGCAGCGCCTGCGACATCAAACGTGCCTGCAGGCCCACGTGGCTATCGCCCATTTCGCCTTCGATTTCGGCGCGTGGAACCAGGGCTGCCACGGAGTCGATCACGATGATATCCAGTGCGCCGGAGCCCACCAGCATATCCATGATTTCCAGGGCCTGCTCACCGGTGTCCGGCTGGGAAACCAGCAGTGCGTCGGTGTCCACGCCAAGCTTCTTGGCATATTCAGGGTCCAGCGCGTGCTCGGCGTCGATGAAGGCCGCCACGCCGCCGCCGCGCTGTGCGCTGGCTACCGCGTGCAGCGCGAGGGTGGTCTTACCCGAGGATTCCGGGCCGTAGATCTCTACGACACGGCCACGAGGCAGTCCGCCAACGCCGAGCGCGACGTCCAATGCCACCGAACCGGTGGGGATGACCTCAACGGCGGCGCGGGTGGTGTCACCCAGACGCATGAGCGAGCCCTTGCCGAAGGCCTTGTCGATTTGGCCCAGAACGGACTCGAGAGCCTTTTCCCGATCATTACTTGCCATGGTTCACCTTTGGTCATGCAGGCCATCGCGCGACCTGCCAATCAATCTTTGTACTGTATCTAGACAGTATGAGCGCCAACCGACACTTTAGACCGCTTGGGCCCGAGGTGTGGACAAACTCTTCGTGCTGCTGTTACTAGAATAGCCTAATCCGAACAGATGTTCGAAATTGCCGTGCGGTGTTTCGAATGTTTCGATTCTTCGAAGACGCCGGGGCGCCTGCGTCGCGCGCGGCTAGGCTTCCTTGGGCTCGATGTCCATGCCGAGCCAGCGCTCGGGCGGGACATCTTGCGCGCGGCAGATCGCTTCCCACACCTGCTTGGGCTTGATTCCCTTGCGTAGCGCCTGGGTGGCGTTGAGGCTGCCCAGCTCCGTCAGCGCGAGCGAGTCGGCCAGCATGTGCGAGTAGCCCGAACCAAATTCATGATCCATGTTCCGCCAGAATTCACTGTTTTTCACGAGTTGTATTCTTCCATGCATAACGCGAGGGCCCTCGCATTTGCGAAGGCCCTCGGGTCGAAAACTTAGGTCGGGATTAAACCGATGCCAGAGGTTTGCCGTTGCGTCCGTCGACGTCCATGGCGAACTCATTGGTCAGATCCAGCGGAACGGTGTCCGGGATGACCACGCCTTCGGCCAAGGCGATGCGATCGGAGACTTCACGGAGCATCAACGACAGCGGCACCTCCAACGCGGTGCAGATCGAGGAGAGCAGCTCGGAGGATGCCTCCTTCTGTCCACGCTCAACCTCGGATAGGTATCCAAGCGAAACGCGGGCGCTGTGGGAAACCTCGCGCAGGGTTCGGCCCTGGCGCTGGCGAACATCGCGAAGGACGTCACCGATTTCATGTCGGAGTACTACCATTTTGTGTTCCTCCTTCTCGGGCTGGACCGAATGGGCTTCTCCCATATCGCGCCAACGGACGACACCATTGACAGTTACGGGTTGCTTCACCATGTGTATAGCCTCTACTCCTAGGTCCTTCTCGAAAGATGCTTCTTATCCGAAGAGCCAGACCTTGCGGCCCTTCAATTCGTACAACATCAAGTTATACGCTTTTGTTCCCGACACCTTACCCTAATCACAAATATGCGACATACGCCACATTTAGACGGATTATTGTGAAGATCAAGGGGATTAATAGTATCTCGTCTCTTACTGTGAAGAAGCTTTACCCAAAATGGCAGCTAGCTGATTGATTGCAGCTTGCGTGCTTCGTTCCCGAATCTGCACCCGGTCCCCGACGAAGTGGTGAGCCACGAATCCGGAGTCCTTCCCGTGCGCCCAGCCGATGAACACCGTGCCTACGGGTTTGCCGTCATGGGCCTGCGGCCCGGCGACGCCGGTGGCCGAAACCGCCAGGTCCGCCGCGCAGGCCCGCTGGGCACCGACCGCCATCTGCCGGGCAACTTCACCATCCACCGAACCGACCTCGCTCAGCAGCTGGGTATCCACGCCGAGCAGCTCGGCCTTCACCTGCGCGGAGTAGCTGATCACTCCCCCGCGCAGCACGGCCGACGCCCCGGAGATCTCGGCCAGGGTGGCGGCGATCAGTCCTGCGGTCAGTGATTCGGCCGTGGCCAGTTGCTTGCCTTGGGCGATCGCCTGGGCGATCACCGCGGCGCCGTGGTGTTCCATGAAGTTGAACCTTTGCTAGTTGGCCTTGGCGGCGGCGCGCAGCTTGGCGGCCTTCCACAGGTATTCCAGCCCGGTGAGCACGGTGACCGCGACGGTGGCCAGCATCAAGATGAACGCGAGCGTGCCCAGCCAATCGATCGTCTGGGTGAACGGCAGCAGGTAGAGGCCGATAACCACCGCCTGCATCACGGTTTTGACCTTGCCGCCCATATTCGCGGCGATCACCCCGTAGCGGATGACCACCAGGCGCAAGAGCGTGATGCCCCATTCGCGGACCAGGATCACGATGGTGATCCACCAGTCCAGTTCACCCAGCATGGAGAGCACCACCAGCGCGGAGCCGGTGAGCAGCTTGTCCGCGATGGGGTCGGCGATCTTGCCGAAGTTGGTGACCAGCCCGCGGCTGCGGGCCAGGTCCCCGTCAAGCTTGTCGGTGTACATGGCCACCACGAACAGCCCCAGCGCCACCCAGCGCCAGAGCCCCTGCTCCCGGTCGTCGGCCAGCAGGGCCCAGACGAAGAAGGGCACCATCAGGATGCGGATGCTGGTCAGCACGTTGGCGATGTTCAGGTTCGGGACCGGGGCGTGAGCCGCGGAGTCATCGGGCTGCGGGGCGTGCGCGCTCATGGCTTTAGTTTCTTCCTGTCAGGTCCCAGGCGTCCTCGCCCGGTTCGTCGGCTTCGTCGTAGTACTCGGTGGCCGTCTCGCGCTTGGCGAGGTCTTCGGCGACCAGGTCCACCGGCTCGGCGTGGTTCACATTGGCCTCGTCGACCAGGGCCTGCTCGGCGGCGCTGGCCTGGTGGACGGCGCCGTCGTCCCCGCGCATGGCGGCGAGCACCATCGGCAGGTCATCGGGCTGGATCAGCACATCGCGGGCCTTGGACCCCTCCGAGGGGCCGACCACTCCGCGCGATTCCATCAGGTCCATCAGCCGTCCGGCCTTGGCGAAGCCGACGCGCAGCTTGCGCTGCAGCATCGAGGTGGAGCCGAACTGGCTGGTGACCACAAGCTCGGTGGCCGCCAGCAAGAGCTCCAGATCGTCGCCGATGTCCTCGTCGATCTGCTTCTTCTTCTCGGCCACCGGGGTGACGTCGTCGCGGTATTCGGGCGTCAGCTGCCCCTTCACGTGGGTGACCACGCGCTGGATTTCGGATTCGGTGACCCAGGCGCCCTGCACGCGCATCGGCTTGGAGGTGCCCATGGGCAGGAAGAGCGCGTCGCCCTGGCCCAGCAGCTTCTCCGCGCCCGGCTGGTCGAGCACCACGCGGGAGTCGGTGACCGAGGAGGTGGCGAAGGCCATGCGCGAGGGCACATTGGCCTTGATCAACCCGGTGACCACGTCCACGGAGGGGCGCTGGGTGGCCAGGACCAGGTGGATGCCGGCGGCGCGGGCCAGCTGGGTGATGCGCACGATCGAGTCTTCGACATCGCGCGGGGCAACCATCATCAAATCGGCGAGCTCGTCGACGATCACCAGGAGGTACGGGTAGGGCTTCATCACGCGTTTGGAGCCCTCGGGCGGGATCACCTTGCCGGCACGCACGCCCTTGTTGAAGTCGTCGATGTGCTTGTAGCCGAAGTTCGCCAGGTCGTCGTAGCGGGTGTCCATCTCGCGGACCACCCACTGCAGCGCCTCGGCGGCCTTCTTCGGGTTGGTGATGATCGGGGTAATCAGGTGCGGCACGCCCTCATAGGCGGTCAGCTCCACGCGCTTGGGGTCGACCATCACCATGCGCACCTCATCCGGGGTGGCGCGCATCAGGATGGAGGTGATCATCGAGTTCACGAAGGAGGACTTGCCGGCGCCGGTGGCACCGGCGACCAAGAGGTGCGGCATCTTGGCCAGGTTGGCCACGACGAAGCCGCCCTCGACGTCCTTGCCCACGCCCATCACCATCGGGTGCTCGGTCTTGCGTGCGTTATTCGAGCGCAGCACGTCGCCCAGGGCGACGATTTCCTTATCGGTGTTCGGGATCTCGATGCCGATGGCGGACTTGCCGGGGATCGGCGAGAGGATGCGCACATCCGAGGAGGCCACCGCGTAGGAGATGTTCTTGGACAGCGCGGTGACCTTCTCCACCTTGGTGCCCGGGGACAGCTCGATCTCGTAGCGGGTCACCGTGGGGCCGCGGGAGAAGCCGGTGACGTGGGCCTCCACCTTGAACTGCTGCAGCGTATTGGTCAGCGCCGCGACGATGGCCTCATTGGCTTCGGAGGCTTCCTTGGCCGGCGGGCCGGCGGGCAGGAAGTCGTCCTGCGGCAGCGTGTAGGTGACGTCTCCGGAAAGCTGGAGCTGTTCGGTGCGTTGCGGGATGGGGGCCAGCGCCGGGGCCGGGCGGGTGTGGTTGACCGCGACGGTCGGGATCGCGTCGGTCTCCGGTTCCGGCTCGGCGTTGCCCAGTCCCACCTGATCCATGATCGCGGCCATCTCGGTCTCGGCCTTGGTGGGGCGCTTGACGCCGGGCGGCGGTCCGGCGGGAGCCGCCGGCTTGGCCTCGGCGACGGGTCGGGAGATCGCCTCGGTGGCGGTGGAATCCGCGTCGTAGACGTCGGTGACCGGCAGCGCATTCGTGGCCGGTTCGTTCGGCTCGATCACCGCCTTGTCGTAGGCGACATCTCCGGTGAGTTCATCGCCGGACTCGCCGTCCACGTTGTAGACCTCGGAGACGCGCTTGGCCTCGGCCCGGCGTTCGAAGAAGCTCTTCTTCTTGGGCTTCGGAGCCGGCGCTTCCTGCTGAGCATCCGCGTAGAGGTAGGACTGGTCGTGCGACTCGGAGTTCGGATCGAGCACCGGGACCTGCGCCACGGTCGGCGCGCTGCGTTCGCGGTGCGGATCCTGGCCAAGCAGCCGGTTATAGCCGATGCGCAGCCGTGAGGCGATCTGCAGCGGCGGGGTGGCGGTGACGACCAGCAGCGAGAGCACGAGGAAGAAGATGTGCACGGCCATCGCGCCGGGAACCGAGATCAGCAGGCCCAGCGGGGTGCCCAGGATCGAGCCGACCATGCCGCCGGCGGCCCAGAGCGCCGCGAAGTCGTCGGTGACCGCAGGCGAACCGTTGGCCAAGGCGGCCAGGGAGGATCCGGCCATGGTCATCATGAACAGCCCGATGCCGATCCGGTTATTGGCCGAATCGGCTTCCGGGTAGCGGAAGAGGCGGAAGGCCCCGATAAACAAAACCACCGGCAGCAACACCGCCATGAAACCCAGCGAGCCTCCGGCCACCGAGTGCACGCCGCGGCCGAACCAGCCCACGTCGCGCAGCCCCCACCATTCGACGATGGCGACGGTGATCGCGATCAGCGTCAGGAACAGTCCGGTTCCGTCGCGGCGCAGCTCGAAGTCGGGCCGGACGGTGGCCCCGATCCGGCGGAAGGCGCCGCCGAAGATCCGGGCGATGCCCATCCACACGCTGCGAATTGCGCGCAGCGGAAGAGCGAGATCCTGTTCCGGGTTCTCGGGAGTTTTTTTGGCAGGCGAAGAGCCCGACGTCCGCGGTTTGCGCGTCGTCGGCTTCTTCGCCCCCTGCGACTGGGTGCGTGAGGCCATAGTTCTAGGGTATCTCCACCTACCGGATACCGGCTGAATTTACACGTCTCGACAGGGTTTGGCGCCAGCTAGATACTCATCACGTGGAATTGCTCCGGGGTCGAGCCTAAATGTCGGTGGGCACCGAGATACTTTCTTCATGGCCGAATTTGTCCAGTCCCAGCTATCCACTGCGCGTCTTGAACCACGCCCGCGTTCCAGCTCAATTCCCTGCGTCCCAACATCGACGCATGCCGCGTCCGCATTCCATGCTGCGTTCATTGCCTGGACGACGCCGCAGATCGCAGGCAGCGCGGAGTTCATCTACTGGATCATCGCCATTCGCAATGAGCGCCAGGAACCGACCATGCATCGGGGGCAGTCGAGTTCGCCGCGGCCGATGGCTGAAATCATCGAACACTTCGAACGGCTGCTCGGGCAGCGCAAATCAGAGACCTGGGTGGCGCTGGGGAAAAGGCATTGGTATTTGCCCAAATATCTCCAAGCCGCCGGATTCACGGTGACCCGCGGGCTCAACGACTTGAATCAAGCCTCGGGTGTGGTGCATCGGGAAGCGGAGATCGCAAAGAGAGTCCAGACCAGAGCGGCAATCCAGGCAGGAAGCGCGTTGGCGGTGCCGATGGCCATTCCGGCTCGGGGCCACAGGCCCCGACATGATCTTTCGCCGCAGCAATGGCAACCGGAGTATTGGGATCTCGCTGATCACGCGCCCTCGAGCATCGCCCTGGCGGTAGATGCCTCAACCGATCCCACCGGCGCCAGTGCGGTCGCACTGCTCAGCGAACATGGAGATGCGGTCCTCTACGGCGGGGAGTCCTTCGACACGATCAGCATGCTCGAATTTGCTGCGCTCATCGTGGCGCTGGAATACCTCGCAACCACCTCTCCGGCCAGTGCAACGATCCATACCGATTCGGCCGATGCCTATCGTGTAGCCCAGGCGCTGGCCCTTGAGGGCCGGTGCGAGACCGGCTATTGCGGCATCAGCGAGGACTCCAAGCACCGGTTCCTGCAGGCATGGAACTCCACCGAATCGCAGGTTGCCTTTGAACTGGTCAAAGGGCACAGCGGTGAAAAGCTGAATGAAGGAGCGGATCAACTGGCGTGGGCTGGGCGGGCCGCTTCAAAACGTCCGCGGGAACAGGTCGAGGCGGCGCTGATGTCCCGGATTGCAGAGATTCGCCAAGCCTTCACCGGCGGCTGCCGCTGAGCGGCAACCCCAGGGACCTTGGACGACGGCCGGCTGCGGCTTCCCCCTTGTGATTTCCTTATCGAGCACCTCGGGTGCCTCGGCACCCGAGGTGCTTTCGTTCATGCGACCAAGGGAAATTGCCTAGCTCGCGCTAGGCCGGCACTGCGTGTTCTTCCGCGGAGCTAGAGCGCCGCGGCGAGAGGCAACGGATCGGGGTGCTCATCGGCCATGCTGAAGACAAGCTGCAGGGTGCCGCGCACGGAAAACGGTTCGACGTGGATCCCGTACACCCGCAGCAGCAACTCGGGGGTGAGCACCTCCTCGGGAGTGCCGCTGGCCACTGCCTGGCCGTTTTCGAGCATAACCAGCTTCGTGCAATAGCGGGCGGCCAGGTTCAGGTCGTGCAGCACGACCACGGTGGTGACCCCCAGCTGCCCGACCATGCGCAGCAGCTCATGCTGGTAGCGGATGTCCAGGTGATTGGTCGGCTCGTCCAGCAGCAGGTGGTCCGCCTGCTGGGCCAGGGTGCGGGCCACCAGCACGCGCTGCTTTTCACCGCCCGAGAGCGTGGCGTAGCGGCGGTCGGCCAGATCCCGCGCCCCGACCCTGCTCAGCGCCGCGGCCACCGCCTGGTGGTCCTCGCGGGTGAATGCCGCCAGCGCCTTGCGGTGCGGGGCGCGGCCGAGCAGCACCATGTCGGCGACGGTCACCGGCAGGTCGGTAGGCGTCTCCTGGGCGACCACGGCCACCCGGCGGGCCAGCTCGGTGCCGCGCAGCTCCTCGAGGGGCTGCTCGTCCAGGGTGACCAGCCCGGCGCGCGGGCGCAGCGCCGCATACAGGGTGCGCAGGAAGGTGGACTTGCCGCTTCCGTTCGGGCCAATCAGCCCAACGACCTCTCCTTGCCCGGCATGCAGGCCGACGGATTTCACTACCAGCTTGCCGCCGTAGCCCACGGATACATCGGTGGCTGTGATCATGCTCTATGCCCCTTTCGGTGGTTGGTTGTCATTGGGTCGGGTTCAGCTTGCGCACCAGCACGAAGAGCAGCGGGGCGCCGAGCAGGGCGGTGACGATGCCCAGCGGCAGCTCCTGCGGGGCCATGGACGTGCGGGCGAGCACGTCGGCCCAGACCAGGAAGATCGCGCCGAGCAGGGCGGCCACCGGAAGCAGCTTGCGGTGTGTGGAGCCCACGCACAGCCGGGCGATATGCGGGATGATCAGCCCGACGAATCCGATGCCGCCGGAGGCCGCGACCAGCGCGCCCACGCACAGCGCGGTCACGATCATCACCGCCGCGCGCAGCTTCGCCGGGGAGATCCCCAGCGTCTGCGCGGTGGAATCGCCGATGGCCAGCGCGTCCAGCGGGCGGGACCAGAGCAGCAGCAGCGCCAAGGTGCCCAGCACCACCGCCCAGGTGAGCAGCGCGGACTGGCCGGTGGCCTGGCCGAGCGAGCCGAGCGTCCAGAAGAGCACCGAGCGGCCCGCGTTCGGGTCATCGGAGGCGAAGATCAGCAGCGAGGTCAGCGCGTGCAGCACGTAGCCCACGGATACCCCGGCGAGCACCAGCCGGGTGGAGGTCATCTGCGAGCCGACCCGGGCCAGCAGGAATACCGCAATCCCCGCGGCCAGCGCCCCGGCGAAGGCGCTGCCGGCCAGCGAAGCCGAGCCGATGCCGGCCGCGGTCCCGAAGAGGATCGAGGCCGCTGACAGCGTGGAGGCCCCGGAAGTCACCCCCAGCAGGTAGGGTTCGGCCAGGATATTGCGGGTCAAGGCCTGCAGGGCCACCCCGGCCAGCGCCAGCCCGGCGCCAACGGCGGCGCCCAGCAGCACGCGGGGCCCGCGCAGCAGCAGCACGATGGATTCCTCGGAGTCGGTCCAGGCGCCTATCATTTGGCCGCCGGACAGATGCTGGCGCAGGATCTGGAGCACGGTGCCCGCCTCGATGGCCACCGGCCCGAGGCCCACGGCCACCGGCAGGGTGATCAGCAGCGCGCCGAGCAGCCCGGCGATCCACAGCCAGGTGTGCCGGGTGCGTTTGCCGTGCTCCAGGTCGTCTCCGGTGAACACCAGCGGCGCCGCCGGTGGTGTTGCGCCGCGCGGTTCGCGCAGCGCGGGATCAAGTTGGGTCATGATTGCCTTTCCAGCGATTCGTCATTCGTTGCGGTGCGCAGCGTCAGCGCGGCAATCAGGGCAAGCAGGGTGAACCCGCCGAGCACTGCGGCCGCGGCCAGATATCCCGCCGTACCCAGCGCCGCCCCGGCGGCGCCCGCGCCCAGAGACAGTCCCAGTGACATGCCGGCGGCGTTCAGGCTCAGCGCGGTGCCGCGCACTTGCCCGCAGCGGCGTACCAGTAGGGTCATCACCGCGGCGGAGACCACCGCATGGCTGGCCGAGAGCACCGCGGTGCACAGCATTGCCAGCGGCAGCACCGGGGAAAGATACACCCCGAGCAGGGCCAGCAGCGCCGCGGACAGGGCGATGCACATCACCGCCCGGGTGCGCCGCTCGGAGTCCTCGGCGTTCAGCATCCGTCCGGCCAGCAGATGCCCGAGGAAAAAGGATCCTCCGCTCAGCGACCAGACGAAGGCGAACCAGCCGGTGGATAGCTGGAATTTGTCCGCATACAGCGGGGCGAGGAAGGCCAGGTGCCCCATGAGCGCGCCGGCCCGCCCGAAGGAGACCAGCAGCAGGGCGCGCGCCCCGGGGATGGCGGCCAGCGTGCGGAAGGCGGCCAGGTAGCCCAGCCGCGGGGCCGGTTGGGCCGGCTGCCCCGCCCCGGGTTCCGCCCGGCCGTAGCGCAGCAGCGCGGGCACCAGCGCAAAGGAAGCGATGGCGATGGCCACGAGGTTCCCCTGCCAGCCCCACCACAGCGCCGGCAGCACCAGCAGCGGCGCGCCCACCGTGGAGGCCAGGGTCTGGGCGGTCATCACCAAGGTTGCGGCGCGGCCCGCGGCGGGAGTGTTCCCGAAGCGGTCCGCCGCGGCGGTGGACAGCGCCGGGTAGAGCAGCGCGTTGGATACGCCGGTGGCCAGGCAGAAGGCGGCCAGCGCGGCGAGCCCGGAAAAGGTCCCGAGCACCGCGGCGATGCCCAGCAGCGCCAGCGCGGCGGCGGCCACCCGTCCCGGGGCGATGCGCCCGATCAGCGGGGCCAGCGCAACGCCGGTGAGCACCGCGCCGACGCCGGCCAGCCCGCGCAGCGAGCCGACCTCGGCATAGCCGGCTCCGGCCCAGTCGGCGATCGGCACCAGGAAGGTGGAGAGCACGGTGAAGGGCAGCAGGCCCACGGCCGAGGCCAGCAGGGCCGGCCAGATCTCGGCGATGATCTTCCGTTCGCCGGGCAGCTTTTCGTTGGTGTCCAATTCGGTCTCGCTCATGAGGCCCTTCCGCTCCCGGCGCGGATCATGCCCAGGTCTTCGCCGAAGTCCTGCACGGCGAAGTCCGCGGAGCGCGGCTGGGCGCCCAGTCCCTGCGCCGCCTGCGTCAGCGCGCTCTCGTAGGCGGCCAGCAGGCGGTCGATCATCGGGCAGGGCACCGCCAGATGCCGGGCGAGACCTTGGATGATCTTGGTGCGGTAGTAGTCTTCCTTCGGCATCCGCGGCACGTCCCAGTGGCCTGCGTCGTTGCGGAAGATCGGCCGGATGGGAATGGCCGAGAAATCGAAGTAGCGCCCGTGGGCGTCCGGTTCGGAGAAGGGGTCCACGAGCAGCGAGGCGTAGCGCACGTAGACGAGGTACTCCTGATGGATGGCCGGCAGCTGCTCGAATGCGGCCACCTGCTCCGGGTCGATGCTCTGCGGGTGGACCGGGTAGCCGTCCTGGAGCATGAAGGCCAGCAGGTTGACTCCCTTCCCGCCCAGCGCGGTGACGATGGCCGAAAGCTCGCGCCACTGCTGGACCATGGCGTGGATCATGGATGGGGTGACCGGCCCCTCGGGGTAGAGCTTGTAGACGTACTGCGTCGGCGGCTCCGCGGCGAACACGGCGCGCAGCGTGACCTCGTTCATGAACAGTGCCGGATGCACGTACAGCGAGATGTTCCGCGCCTCGGCTTCGGCCGGCAGGCCGAGCACCGCCAGCTCGGTGCCCGCCGCCTCATGCACGGCGCGCAGCCGTTCCAGTCCCGGCGAGATGCCGCGATTCGATGCGGCGTAGATGCGGACCTTGGCTCCGGCGGTCAACACCGCAGCGCCAGGGTGTCCCTGCGGCCAGCGGGTGTCGCCCAGGTAGCTGGAGAAGCTGATCACCTCCGGATCCGCGCCCCGGGCGTTGGCGTATTCGCGCACCAGTGCCCCGGAGCCCATGGTGGGCGAGAGCAGGACGATGCGTTCGAACCCGGCCAGCACCTCACCGGCCAGTTGGCGCAGCACCGGGAGGTAGGCATCCGCAGTGACCGCCAGGAGCAGCGTGTCCCATTCCCCGGCCACCGATCCGTACCCGTGGAAGACGTGTTCGATCTGTGCTTCCCCGGCCAGTGCCGCGTGGGCGAGGTTCTGCACCTCGGCGCGCACGGTGCCCGCAGTTGTCTCCAGCGCGGCGAAGAATGCCGCCGCGCGCTGCGATTCGCGGCCCGCAAGGCCCAGGGTCCCGGGGAGCCGCCCGAGCAGCACCGCGCTTTGCACGGCCACCGGACCGGTCCCGGCGATGAGGATATTTCCCAATTCGTCCATCTGCTAAACGTCTTTTCCTATTGAGCGCTGCTTCACGTACAGCGCGATGTCGAATACCTGGTCCGGCTGGCGGATGATGTCGACCAGCCGCCAGAGCGCCGGGTCGACCTGCTGCATCGGGTAGTTGAACAGCGATTTAAGCCCGTCCCCGAAGCGCATGGCCACCACGATGTCCTCGCGGGTCAGCGCATGCATCTGGTGCAGCAGCTCGTACTTCACCGGAACCGTGGAGCTGATCACCACGTGGGTGGCCTGCGCGGTGAAGTCCAGCTCGTGGAGCGCGCGTTCCTCCAGCCCGATGTCCAGGCCCTCGCCGAGCTGGGCCACGACCCGGCGCCCGAGCGCAATGGACTCGGCGTCGATGTCGATCCCGAGCGCGGACGCGCCGGTGCGTGAGGCGACGTTCAGCAGCGTCATCGGGAAGGATCCCGAGCCGACGAGCAGCAGCTTGGAATCCCCGGTCAGCGCGACGGCCCCGAATTCCTTGGCGATGCAGGATTCGATATTGGCAAAGTATCCCTCCGCTCCCACCTGCCCCTCCAGCAGCCGTAGCGCGCGGTACTTCTCGATGACCGCCACGCAGCGCGCCGACTGGCAACGCAGTTGGTCCACCAGCTCATCGGTGCCGGCGGCCGCGGCAAGCTGGGCGAAGGGGGGCACGTTGCCCGGATCGGTGACGAAGCGCGCGTAGTCCGCCAGCAGCTCCTCGAGCTCGCCAGCGTGCCGGGTCGAGCCGTCGTAGCCGTCGGCCGCCGCGCTGAAGTGGCGCAGGAAGCCGCGCAGCGTGGCCAGCATGGCCTGCGCACCGGAGCTCAGCTCCGGGCTTGCGCCAATCGATATTTCAGTCATGGATATATGCCCTCCCCTCGGCCACGATGGCCACGTGTCCGGCGACGCGCAGCCCGGTTATCGTTCCGGAGCCGTAGTCGGCTTCCACGTCCATGGTGCCGCCGGGTTGCCGTACGCTGGCGCAGACCGGAGCGCGGTTCTTCGCGGCCAGGTACGCGCCGAGCGCGGCGGTTCCCGAGCCGCAGCTGCGTTCCCAGAGCAGGCTGCCCAGTGCGGGCACGTTGATCAGCGGGTCCAGCGCCCCGCGCGCCGGATCGTAGAGCATCACCCCGGCAACGGAGACGCCTTCGCTATTGCCCAGCTGCAAAGCCGCCTGTTCGGCGTGCTCGCGCAGCCCCTGGCCGTGGCCGGCGCATTCAATGACAAGGTGCACCGAATCCGCATACCGCACCAGGGCCGTTCCCGAGCGGGCTCCCGGGGACGGGTAGGGTTCGATGCTCAGCGGCAGCGGGCTGTCCAGCTGGCAGCGGTAGCCCGAATCCCGGGGCTCGACTCGGCAGCTCAGCAGCTGATCGGCGCCCGAGGCTTCTACAAAGAGTTCAACCCGGCCGGTCTGCCCCTGCTTCGAGGCGTGCAGCGCCGCCAGCGCCATCGCGGCGTTGGCGCAGAATTCGTCCCCTGCCATGTGCAGGCGCAACTGCGCCGCGGAGGATTCCGCCGGCAGGATGAACCCGACCTGTTCGGCATGCAGATGCTCGGCGCGCAACAACTGCTCCGCGATGGTGCGGTACTGCCGGGGCGGATGCTGGCTGGTGACCAGCACGGTGGTGTTGGATGTCGGGCTCAGCTTCGCGAAGTCCACTTCGGTGGTGCCCCTGGCCGCAGTGGAACGCGCGTATCTGCGTGCAGGCAGCGCGGAGGCGCGCCGGCGGCCGGTGTGGCGCGGGGTCCGGCGCAGCTGTGCTGACTGGCTCATGGGGCGGACAGCCGGTCCGCGAGCAGCTCCACGCCGTCCACGGCCAGCGGGCCGGGTGAGGAATAGTAGTAGTTCAGCGGCACCACGGCCGCGTCCTCCTCGATGGCAGCGAGGCCATCGAGCTCGGGTCGATCGCGCAGCGCCTGGAGCACCTCCTGGTCGGTTTCCAGTGCCGAGGAACCGGTAGGCAGGTACATCGCGAAGACCTTGTCGGCGGCGCTGGCGATCAGTTCCTCTGTGGAAGGGTCGAAGTAGCGCTTGGGCACATCGCCGAAGACATTCTCCAGGCCGAGCAGCTCCATCTGCTCCGAGACCAGCGATTCCCCTCCGTAGGATCCGAGGCCGCCGGCGCTCGGCACGTAGAGGGACAGCGCGCGCTCTCCGCTGCCCTGCTCAACGCGCGCCGCGGCGGCCGCTACACGCTCGCGCATGTCCTCCACCGCATTCTCGGCCGCCTGATCGGTGCCGAACAACTGGCCGTAGGACTGCACGTCACGGTAGATCTGCTCGAATCCGCTCACTCCTCCGGTGGAGCGGTCTTCGAATCCGGCGCAGTAGCCGCTCACGGTCAGCATCTGGACCCCGGCCTCGTCCAGTCGTTCGGCCAGGGAATCCAGATCGACTCCGGCTGCGATATCGGTGCCGATGACCACGTCGGCTCCCGAACCGAGGATCATCTCGTAGGAGACGTCGTGCGAGTCCTCCGTGATCCGCTCGGCGTCCTCCACCACGGCCTTGGTGGCCGCGTCGAAAGGCACCTCCAGGCTGCCAGCGTAGTGCGTCAGCTTGTCGCCCGCTCCAGCTGCGGACAGCAGCGCCGGGGCCTCCGAACCGACCGCGAGCACGCTGCGCGGTGCCGCGTCGAACACCACCTCCCGGCCGCAGCTGTCCAGGGTGATGCTGCCGGCGGCCGATTCATTCTGCGCGCTGTTCACGGTTCCGCCGGGGACGGCGCAGGCGGTGGCCACGGCCAGGATGACGGCGGGCATGGCCACCATCCAAGGATTGATTCTTCTCATAGATCATTGCTCCATTCGGTGCGGCCAGGGCGGGGACCTTAGGTCTCTGAGTACGCCTTTTAGCCAACAATCGTAAACACTAATGAGAATCATTCTCAAAAGTCAAAACGATGACGGCCCGCCGTCTCCTTGAACCCACGCCAGCCCCGCTCGCCCGGATAGGCCGCAGCGCACCTCGGAACAAAAATAGATCGCCCGCCGTACCCGGAATTTCCGGGTACGGCGGGCGATCTCCTGGATATCCAGCCTAGAGAGGATCTGGCATTAAAGCCCTTCAGCGGTCAGCCAGGCCGAAGCGATATCGGCGGCCGACTTCTGGTCAACGGTGCTTTTCACATTCAGCTCAACCAGGGTCTCGGCACTCAGCTTTTCGCTAACCGGGTTGAGCACCTCGGCGAGATCCGCTGACAGCTCGGCGGAGACCACCGGAACGACGTTCGAAGCCAGGAACAGCGACTCGGGGTCTTCCAGCACCACGAGATCTTCGGTCTTGATGCGCGGGTCGGCGGTGAACACGTTGGCAATGTTCACCGTGCCGGCGACCAGATCTTCAACGGTGGTGTCGCCGGTCCCGGAGAAGTCAGCCTTCACCCCATAGACGCTTTCGAGCCCCTTAGGGCCATAGGGGCGTTCGGCAAGCTCCGGTGGCCCGCCGAGGGTCAACGGCTCGCTAACATTCGCCAAGTCCTTGATGGACTTCAGGTTATTTTCCTCAGCAAACGCCCGGGTCACGGTGTAGGAGTCCTGGTCAGAGGCCTCGGCCGCTTCAAGGACCGCCAGAGAATCCGGAAGCTCCGACGTCAGCTCGGTGTAGACCTCATCGGCGGCACGCGCTTCGGTGTCTTCCTTGAAGAATTGCAGCAGATTGCCGGTGTACTCGGGGAACACATCGATACTGCCCTCTTCGAGCTGAGGCATGTACGCGTCCCGCTGACCAATGCTGTACTTGCGTTCCACCTCTTTGCCGGCACCTTCCAGCGCCTGGGCGTAGATCTCGGCAACGATCTCATTCGAGTAGTAGGCCTGCGAGCCGACAACAATCGTTTCTCCGCCGCCTTGTTCGGCGTTGCTCTCGGTTGCCAGCGGGTCTCCCCCTGCGCAACCAGCCAAGACAAGACTGCCGGCCAGCATTGCGGCTGCGCTCGGGATGGTGCGTTTCAGTTTCATGGCTTTTCCCTTTCCTGGGATGTCGAGTGATCTATTTTCGGGTTTGCATCTTCACCGGCGGTTTTGTCTGGGGCGAGCTTGCGCGGTGCCTTCTTCCTAGCTTTTCCCAGGCCCTCCGGAACTGCCGTCTTTTGAATCACGGCGAACAACAGGTCCAGGAGCAGCGCAAGCACCGCCACCATGAGCGCTCCGCCGAGAACCATGTCGAAGCGCCGCAGATTCAGCCCGGTAATAATTGGCAGGCCCAGCCCGCCAAGGTTCACGTAGGCCGCGATGGTCACCGTTGCGACCACTTGCAGCATGGCTGACCGGATTCCGCCTACGAGCAGCGGCAGGCCGAGCGGGATTTCAACCTTGAAGAGGATCTGCCACTCGGTCATCCCCATGGACCGAGCCGCGTCAAGGGTCTTGCGGTCTATGGCTTCAAACCCCGTATAGGCTCCGGCCAGCAGCGAAGGGATGGCCAGTAGAACAAAGGCGACCATGGCTGCTTCGGGTTTGTGCAGCACGCCAAAGAGCAGCACCAATAAGATCAGCAGGCCGAAAGAAGGTATCGCACGGGCGACACCCGCGGCGCCCACGGCGATCTCGCGCCCAATGCCGGTGTGCCCGATCGCCCAACCGGCAGGGATGGCAATGACTCCCGCAAGAAGCACCGCCGCCATCGTGAACAGCAGATGCTGGCCAAGCAATGCCTGCAGTCCCCCGCTGCCTTCCCACTGCTCTGGCGCGGAAATCCATTCAAGTGCCTTGGCAATCAGGTTCATGGCGACACCCGCATTCTGGCCGCATGCGTGGCTTTTCGCTTTGGTTGCTTAATTTGACGTGTCCAAGGCATCAGCCATCGTCCGAGGAGGACTAAGAACAAGTCGATGGCCAGGGCAATCAAGGCCACCGCAAGGATCCCCGAAAAGACTTCTTCGATGATGCGCCGCTGGAGGCCGTTCGTGAACAGGTATCCCAGGTTCGTCACACCCACCAAGATTCCCACGGTCGCTAGCGAGATGGTGCTGACCGCGGTGACGCGCAGTCCGGCGAGAATCACCGGACCGGCAAGCGGCAGGTCCACCGCGAAAAACCGGCGCCCGGGCCCGTAGCCCACGGCAGTTGCGGCCGCGCGCGCGGCAGGGTCTACGGAGTCCAGTCCGTCCACGACGCCGCGGACCATAATCGCAATCGCGTAAATGCTCAGTGCCACGATCAGGTTGGCTTCACTGATCGCGCTCATTCCGGTGAGCACAGGCAGGAGCATCAGCAACGCGAGCGAGGGGATGGTGTAGAGCAGGCCGGTGGTTGTCACAACCGGTCCGCGAACGATTCGAAATCGCCAAGCTACCCAGCCCAGCGGGATGGAAAGCAGGAACCCGATGACGATCGCTATCAGGCTCTGCCGCAAGTGCTCTAGCGACAGCGACCCGATGAGTCCCAGATTCTCGAGTATCCAGTTCACGCCTTGGATCCGTCCTCGACGAGTCTTCCCTGGGTCCGGCCTTGGGAATCCACGAGCACGGCACCGTGGGGCGTATTTTTGACGCTCAGTGCTCTGGCTCCACGGTCTGTGCCGATGAAGGAAGCCACGAACTCGTTGGCTGGGTTTTCAATGATTTCGCTCGGGCTACCCACCTGCAGCTTCTGCGCACCGGCGGACAGGATCACCACCTGGTCGCCGAGGAGGAATGCCTCATCGATATCATGGGTGACGAAGACAATCGTCTTATCAAGTTCTTGTTGCAGCCGAATCAGTTCCTGCTGCAGTTCGGCGCGCACAATGGGATCGACGGCACCGAAGGGCTCATCCATGAGCAAAATATTCGGGTCAGAAGCCAAGCCACGGGCCACTCCGACACGTTGCTGCTGGCCTCCGGATAACTGGTGCGGGTATCGGTCAGCCATGGTTGAGGGCAGGCCTACGGTCTCCATAAGTTCCAGTGCCCGGGTTCGGGCAACCTTGCGAGATTTGCCTTCGAGCCGGGGAACCGTGGCGATGTTCTCTGCCACGGTGAAATGCGGGAGAAGCCCCGAGTTCTGCATGACGTAGCCGATACTGCGGCGCAGGCCCACCGCGGGCTTTGTGGATACATCCTGGTCGTCTATGCGGACCGTGCCGGCACTGGGGTCAACCATGCGATTGATCATGCGCAGCAATGTCGTCTTGCCGCAACCAGAGGAACCCACGAATACGGTGGTGCGATGGGCTGGAATCGTCAAGCTGAAGTCCTCAACAGCCGTGGTGCCGTCTGGATAGTGCTTGGAAACGGTATCAAATTCGATCATGCACTGTTGCTCCCCACTAGCTCGTTGTGATCAGCTGCGTCGTGCCTGTGCATACATTGGCTCCTTGCGGTGGCGTTGAGCCTAATTCTGCCCTAAAAATCCGATGACGGCACGGCAGACTACGAACTGATTTTCACTCGATCTTCGAGACAACATGCACTAAACCTTCAAGCCACATTAGGATCGACATAAACATAGTTACTACTTTTGGAGGAATATCTTGCTTATCCCCGCCGTTGCCCTAGCTTCCCTCTCGCTGACCACCGGGATATTAACGGCCTCTGCGCCAGCAGTGACTGGCCCCGAAACAGAAATACTGACAGAAATGTGGGATTCGGTGCTGACCCTCGATGCGGCCACCGGGCTAGCCCTTGACGAAAACATGCAGCAGGAATGGGTCTCAATGACGGTCGTGGACGTCCAAACAGGAAAAATTCTAAGTGAGACTACACTGACTCCTGGGCATGCAGGAACTCCGGTCCAGGTTCCGATATCGGTTCTTCCGCTTCGAGATCGCTTGGGCTGGAATTAGTCGCTTTTCGTAGAAGACGGAATGCTCCGACCTCCACAACCTTTCGCTGGACGGAGCTTTGCCTGTTTCCATCGCACGATCATCGTTCTGATAAGCGCCACGGAGGACAGCGGGATCACCATTGCCCCGGCAGCCAGCGATAGATCAGCGGTGATTCGGAATACTCCAGCCTCAGGGAAAACATCGCTCAGCAGCAGTGCCCATATGGTGCTTGGAATAATTCCCAGAGCTAGCGAGAGCAACGTGAACAGCAGAACGCTCACCCGAGTTGAAACGACGAATCCAAGGAACGCCATCAACCCAGCGAATCCGAGCCACGGCAGCAGCGGGAAACTCAGTGCAAACCACAAACCCGCGTCGAGATAATTCCACCAAGGGGCACGGGCAAGCAACGGATCCACGACAAGAAACAAGATCGCCCATCCTGATCCGCAAAGCAGCGGCAGAAATCGCCATTTGTTTTTTGTTATCAGTTGATTGTTCCCGACACCGCGCGTTTGCTCAGAGATCTCCACGGATTCGTTCCTGTCGGGTTTTGAAAGTCTTAGTGATTGGACCTGCACCGAGGAGATGCGCTTCGATTGGAGCCTTGCCTATTCCGCGGGCGCTCCCGGCCGTGGCCGAATCGAAGATGCTGCCCTTCGTTGCGCTAGCCCACGAATGCTCATCCACGCGATAGCGAAGCACAGTATGAGGAAGGCCAAAGCAGATGCAAGCCCGGATACGAGGTCCAGCGCTTGGGAGAAAATTGCGCCGAGCGCCAGTACCACGAAGACCCCGCCGGCGGCGGAACCGATCGCGCCCATCAGAGCCTGGGAGTTTCCGGTAGCGGCGGGTCGTTTCTTCTCACGAATCGCCAAGGCGATGGTTGCCCCCGTGGCGGGAAAGACCGCGGCGATCGCGCCGATCCACGCGCCGTTGGCCAAGGCCAGCACCAGACCCCCACCAATGCCGGACAGCGAGAACGGTGATTCCTTAGCCAGAATTGGCCAGAAAATTGCGGCGCTGAGCGCGGCGCCAAAAACAATGCCGGCCAGGATCGCCAGCCCGAAGAGCGGCAAAGTGAACGATTCGGCCTTCTGCCCAGCAATTTTCACCATATGGTGATCATATGCGATTGCTATTTGACTTGTCGATATTTAATGCGTTGCAGTGATACGTCAGTCTATGCCGGTTAGTCGTTCAGGTCGTTTGCGCCACGGACCCGAGCTTGGCGATCAGGGAATCCCGCCGCTGCCAGTAGCCGAGCGGGCCCAGCGTGGGTGGCAGCAAGCTGGCTGAACGCTGCGCGCGGAGCGTTAACATGGCTCTTCCCAGATGAGGGTGTAGGTCGGCCGGGCGCGTCGGTCCGCAGATAGACGTCGAGGTCTCCCGACGATGGAGGTTCCTACGCCATCCATCCGAAAGACCTCGACGTGACCGACGCTACCCCGCCGGCCGGCTTCGGCCGCCCTGACCTGACCGCCTTCGCGTCTCATCCCAATCGACCCTGATCGGGTCTGCTGATCCTCTCGACGAGAACGCAGCGACATCATAGCCACCCAACCCCGACCGTCCGGGAAGCCGGGGCACGTCGCATGGCCTGTGCTGCGGGCGTGTCGAGTGGGGCGTCCAGGGGCGACGCAGGAGCGTCGACGCGACGTGCTGAGAGGTGGTTCTAAGGCATGGCGATAGGTCAGGAACGGCGTCGCTCCCTGCGCAGGAGGGAGCGCAGAGTCTCGGCGTTCGCGTAGCCGACCCGTAGCGCGATCTCGGCGGAGGTGAGGTCCGTGGTTGCTGAGAGGTGCCGAGCTCGTTCGATGCGAAGCCGTTGGACGAAGCCGAGCGGAGTGAGGTTGAGCGCCGCACGGACTCGTCGTTCGAGGGTGCGCCGGCTGGTGCCGAGCGACTGCGCGACGAAGGCGACGTTGAACGGTTCGTCCAGGCGGGCGCGCACGAAGCGTTCGAACTCGACGACGATCGGGTCCTCGTGCCGGAGATGTTCGTAGGCGACGAAGGCCGCCTGCGACGGACGCTCGTCGATGATGAGGAGCTTGGCGACATGTTGGGCCAGGTCGGGGCTGATCGATCGCACGAGTGAGAGCGCGAGGTCGATGTGGGCGAAGGCGGCGCCGGCGGTGACGAGGTTCCCGTCGACCACGACCATGGTGTCGAGATCGAGGGCGACGGTCGGATAGCGCTTCAGGAACTCCGGCCCCAGGAACCAGCTGGTCGTCGCCCGCCGATGATGCATCCGTCCGGTCTCGGCGACGGCGAACACGCCGGTGCACGCCGCGGCGATCCGGGTGGTCGCCTCGTCGAGGCGCCCGAGCGAGGCGATGACCGAACGAGCATCTCGGCTCTGGAGGGCGTCGTTGGTAGCGGCGGCCGTAAGGGTTCCAAGCGCAGGGACGACGACCACGTCGAACTCTCCGGACTCCGACAGCGGGTGGTCCACCGACAGGGTCATCGATGCCGTCGTGGTCACTCGCCGTTTCGGTCCGAGGATGGCGAGTTCGATCGGGTCGATCCGCGGGTCGACATCGCCGCGGGCTCCGTCGGCCACCCGCACGATGTCGATGATCGACGCGATAGCCGAACCGAAGCAGCCGTCGATCGCAATCAGTCCAATACGCATGACGTAAACAATAGCAATACTGCCGTATACGCCACTTCTCACATGCCCTTTTTCGTCATATACTGAACTTGCTTCACCAAGAAACCTCGACACCTAGGAGAACCTCTCATGTCCACACCCGCATCACTTCCGTATGCCTTCGTCGCCAAGATCGTCGCGGCCGATGGACAGCACGACGCGCTCGCCGATCTGCTCACCGGCGCTGTCGCGCTCGCCAACGAAGAAGTAGGAACGATTGTCTGGTTCGCGGTCAGGACCCACGCCGACACCTTCTGGATCTTCGATGCATTCCCCGACGAGGCCGCTCGCGACGCCCACGCCAACGGCGCCATCGTCGCAGCCCTGATGGCCAACCAGCACCTCCTCGGCGCAGCACCCGAGATCCTGGCGGCCGACGTCCTCGCGTCCAAGCTCCCGTAGTCCGCCAACGCACGAGACCATCGCGCCCCGCCGAGCCGTCGCCAGGTCGCAACGCAACGCCACGCTGCGTTGCCGAGCGGTGCGAGGCCTATCGGCACACGGACAGGATGCCGGCCGCGAGCGCTCAGCCTGCGAGGGGTCCGTCGCAGAGGAGAGCGACGTCGGTGTCGGGCAGAGCCGTGAGGCCAGCGCATCGCGCGACCACCAGAACCGAACAGCCCCTGCCCTGCGTTTCCGCAGGTCAGGGGCTGTTCGCCGGAGCCGCCTGTCGGAATCGAACCGACGACCGAATCACGTCGGCTTTGCGTCTATCACTTGATGCGCCCACTGGGCGAACGAGCCGCTGACCTGCGCAAACGCCGAGCGTGGGGGACGCCGCCATCCGGTGGTGACCGACGACGACCGACCAGTACCGACCGTTTCACCGGAGCTTGCGGCGGCGTCGAAGCCGAGTAAGCTCCATTCCTTTAGCTCACCGCGCCCTCCTCCTCGCCGGTCCCGTCGTCGTCGAAGACGTTTCAGGGGTCTTCTCAGATGACGGTGTAGGTCGGCCGGGCGCGTCGGTCCGCAGATAGACGTCGAGGTCTCCCGACGACGGAGGTTCCTACGCCATCCATCCGAAAGACCTCGACGTGTCCGAAGCTACCCCGCCGGCCGGCTTCGGCCGCCCTGACCTGACCGCCTTCGCTCGACTCGACGGCCTCGGTCTGAGCGTGACCGGACAACGACTTGAACCGGATCGTGCGGTCCTCGCGTGCTGCGTGGTGGAACCAGATCAGTGGTGCCGACGGTGCGGCAGCGAAGGCGCTGCTCGTGACACCGTGATCCGGCGGTTGGCCCACGAGCCGCTGGGCTGGCGACCGACCGTGCTGGAAGTTGTAGTGCGCCGCTACCGCTGTGCCGACTGCGGACACGTGTGGCGCCAAGACACCAGCGCCGCGGCGGAGCCACGCGCGAAGCTCTCGCGCACCGGGCTGCGGTGGGCGCTGGAAGGGATCGTGGTCGCACACCTCACCGTCGCCCGTGTCGCCGAGGGACTCGGGGTCGCGTGGGACACCGCCAACAACGCGGTCCTGGCTGAAGGCAAGCGGCTGCTGATCAACGACCCCACGCGGTTTGAGGGCGTGAAGGTCATTGGCGTCGATGAGCACGTCTGGCGCCACACCAGGCGTGGCGACAAGTACGTCACCGTGATCATCGACCTCACCCCGGTCCGCGATGGCGCCGGCCCAGCAAGGCTGCTGGACATGGTCGAGGGCCGGTCGAAGGCGGCGTTCAAGACCTGGCTCTCCGACCGCGACGACGCCTTCCGTGACGCGGTCGAGGTGGTCGCGATGGACGGCTTCACCGGGTTCAAGACCGCCGCTGCAGAGGAGATCCCGGACGCGGTCACGGTGATGGATCCCTTCCACGTCGTGCGCCTGGCCGGTGACGCCCTCGACAGGTGCCGGCGCCGGGTCCAACTCGCGATCCACGGGCACCGTGGGTTCAGGGACGACCCGCTCTACAAGTCGCGGCGCACGCTGCACACCGGCGCGGACCTGCTCACCGACAAGCAGAGCGACAGGCTACGCGCGCTGTTCGTTGATGACGCTCACGTCGAGGTCGAGGCGACCTGGGGTGTCTACCAGCGCATGATCGCCGCCTATCGCCACGAGGACCGGCAACGTGGCCGCGAGCTCATGGAGAAGCTGATCACCGACCTCAGCGCCGGCGTCCCCAAGGTGCTCACCGAGCTCACCACCCTGGGCCGGACCCTGAAGAAGCGAGCCGCTGACGTGCTCGCCTACTTCGAACGACCCGGCACCAGCAACGGGCCGACCGAGGCGCTCAACGGACGGCTCGAACACCTGCGCGGCTCCGCACTCGGGTTCCGCAACCTGACCAACTACATCGCCCGAAGCCTGCTCGAGACCGGCGGCTTCAGACCCCAACTCCTACACCCCCGATTGGGATGAGCCGTTAACATGACCACAGCATCGGCAGAGAACCTTGCCTTAGATACACGAAATGCCCCAAACCACTGGTGGTTTGGGGCATTTCGAGGATTGAAGCTTACGCTTCGAGCACTACCGGAACGATCATCGGACGGCGGCGCAGCTTGCGCGACACCCACGAACCGATGACGCGGCGCACGATCTGCTGCAGCTGGTGGGTGGAGTGGTTTGGATTATTAGCCACTGCCTCCAAGATCGCTGCGGCGATCTTTGGCTTGATCTCGTTGAAGACCGCATCGTCCTCGGCCACGCCGCGGGCGTGGATGTCTGGCCCGGAGATCAAGGTGCCGTTCTGGCGGTTGATCACGGTGATCACCGAGATGAACCCTTCTTCGCCCAGGGTGACACGGTCCTTGAGGTCCTCGTCGGTGATGGTGCCGACCTTGGAACCATCCACGTAGACGTAACCGCATTCGACCTGGCCAACGAGTTCGGCTACGCCGTCCTTGAGGTCAATGACCGAACCGTCTTCCGCGAGGATGACGCTCTCTTCCGGAACACCGGACAGCGCGGCCAAACGGCCATTGGCGATCAGGTGGCGGGTTTCGCCGTGGACCGGAAGAACGTTCTTCGGACGGACGATGTTGTAGCAGTACAACAGCTCACCGGCCGAGGCGTGGCCGGAAACGTGGACCTTGGCCATGCCCTTATGGATGACCTCGGCGCCCAAGCGCATCAGGCCGTTGATCACGCGGAAGACCGCGTTCTCGTTGCCCGGGATGAGGCTGGAGGCCAGGATCACGGTGTCACCCGGGTTGATCTGGACCTTGTGTTCACCGTTGGCCATGCGGGACAGTGCTGCCATCGGCTCACCCTGCGAACCGGTGGACATCAGCACCACCTTGTGATCCGGCAGCTGGTCAACCTGCTTCAGGTCAACAACGACCCCCTGCGGGATGTGCAGGTAGCCGAGGCGCTCGGCGATGCCCATATTGCGCACCATCGAACGGCCGATGAAAGCAACCTTGCGGCCGTGCACGGCTGCAGCATCCAGCACCTGCTGGACGCGGTGCACATGCGAGGAGAAGGAGGCGACGATGATCCGGCGGCGGGCCCGAGCAAACTTCGCTTCCAGCACCGGACCGATTTCGCGTTCGGCGACGGTGAAGCCCGGCACCTCGGCGTTGGTCGAGTCGGTGAGGAACAGGTCCACGCCCTCCTCGCCGAGCTTGGCGAAGTGGCGCAGGTCGGTGATGCGGCCGTCGAGCGGCAGCTGATCCATCTTGAAGTCACCGGTGTGCAGCACGGTACCGGCTTCGGTACGCACGAACACGGCCAGCGCGTCTGGGATCGAGTGGTTCACCGCGACGAATTCGCACTCGAACTCGCCGATCTGAGCCACTTCATTCTCGGTGACCACGTTGGTGATCGCCTTGATGCGGTGCTCGGCCAGCTTGGCTTCGATGAAGGCAAGGGTCAGCTTCGAACCATACAGCGGGATATCTTCGCGCAGACGCAATAGGTACGGAACCGCACCGATGTGGTCTTCGTGGCCGTGGGTGAGCACTACGCCCACCACGTCGTCCAGACGATCCTTGATGTAGGAGAAGTCGGGCAGAATCAGGTCAACGCCCGGCTGGTGCTCTTCGGGGAAGAGCACACCGCAGTCGATGATCAACAGCTTGCCGTTGATCTCGAAAACGGTCATATTGCGGCCGACCTCGCCCAATCCGCCCAGCGGAACGGTACGTAGGGTCCCCTTCTTCAGCTTGGTCGGCTTCTGCATACGCGCAGTATCGGCCTTGCCTACTGAACTTTCAGTCATAAGTGGTTAAGCCCTTTCGTTAAAGATCCCATCCACCTTCACGTAGGTCCGCGCGGATGGCATCGAGTTCTGCGTCCGATGGTGCCAGTAGCGGCAATCGAACGACGGTGTTCGGCAGGACACCCTGCCAGTGAAGTCCATATTTTGCGGCAACTGCGCCCTGAATGTGGCCCATGATGCCGCGCTGGATCGGGTCCAGCTCGAAGTGTGTAGCGCGTGCAGTCGCCAAATCCCCGGCATGCATCGCATCAACAAGCGTACGGTACTTAGCCGCCGCGACGTGAGCCGTCACGGAAACGACACCGGCGGCGCCGGCTGCCATCAGTGGCAAAGTCAGCCCGTCGTCCCCGGAGTACACGTGCAAATCGGTGTTAGCCAGCACGGTGGTGGTCGACTGGTAGTCGGCCTTTGCATCCTTCAACGCAATGACCTGAGGAATCTGCGCTAATTCAATGATAGTTTCTGGGCTCAGCGCGATTCCGGTGCGGCCCGGGATGTCGTACATCATGATCGGCAGGTCAATGGCCTCGGCAATCGCCTTCACATGGGCGATAATTCCGGCCTGGCTTGGCTTGTTGTAATAAGGTGCGGTGACCAGGATGCCGTGCACTCCGGCCTCCTTGGCACCGAGCGACAAACGGATGGAGTGGCGAGTGTCATTAGTTGTGGAGCCTGCCAGCACCGCTGCGCGGTCGCCGACCGCATTGACGACGGTGCGGAACATTTCGATGTTCTCTTCGTCGGTGAGCGTCGAAGTCTCCCCGGTGGTGCCGGTGACGACCAGACCGTCGCAGCCTTCATCAACGAGTTTGATAGCCAACTTGGCGGCGACATCATAGTCAACCTCACCTGCCTCGGTGAAGGGGGTGACCATCGCGGTCAGCACGGTACCGAACGGGAACGACTGATTATCAATTTCACTAGTTGCCATGGCTTAAATCTACACGCGGAAGTGTCTTGATGGCATATTCATGTTGTTCCGTGATGCGATATGTCTATGGACGTGGAAACAAAGGCCCGCAGACTGCCCGGATTGGATGCAGCCAGGGCGCTAGCCATCTTGGGAATGTTCGCCGCCCATATCTTTGATCTTTTCGCCCGCGATGCGACCGGTGCGCTGCAGCCAACCCTCACCGGAGCCGTGGCAAATGGCCGCGCCTCGGTGCTCTTCATGGTGCTCGCCGGTGTTTCGCTGGCCTTGTTCGCCCGCTCGCTGGAACGCAAGGGCCTGAATCGCAGGTCCGCATCGATGGTGCTGCTGCGCCGCGCGGCGGTTATCGCCGCGCTGGGCATGCTGATCGGCCCGGCGAACGAGTCCATCGCGAACATTCTGGTGCATTACGGATTGCTGTTCCTGGTGCTGATCCCGGCGTTATGGGTGCCAGTGAAAGTTCTGTGGGCGCTCGCCGCTATTTGGCTATTGGCCACTCCCCTGATCTGGCGGCCGTTAGCGGCTAGCGATGCCGCACAGTCCCTGGGCCATAACCCAACGTTCACCGATCTTGTACACCCGGGATTGCTACTCGAAGACCTGCTCGTCACTGGGTACTATCCACTGCTGATCTGGATCGGCTATGGCCTACTCGGAGTTGCTGTGGGGAAACTTCGGCTGACCAATCGGGGCACTGTTGCCTGGTTGGCGGCCGGGTCCGTTATTGTCGCCGCACTATGCCTACTGATCGGGTGGTTGAAGATTCTGCCTTGGACCGATGGGATTAGCGCCGTGACCGGCGTTCCCCGCTCGCAGCTTTTTACGGCCCTGGTGACCGGGCGTTCGCCATCTGGGAACCTGGACCCATTCTTGACTCAATCCGCCTATATATGGCTCCCAACCGCGCACTCGGGTTCACTAATTTTCACAATTCATGCAGCGGCCTGCGCAGTTGCAGTCTTAGCCATACTGCTTTTCCTAATTCCATATTTAGGCTACATCGGCTCGCTCATTGCAACCGCTGGGCGAGCACCACTGACGCTCTATCTCGGGCATCTGATCTTGTTGCCGATGCTCCAACTGGGACTCTCGCAGTGGGCCCAGTGGTGGGTACTGTGCGTGCTGATGCTGCTTACCGCGCTGATCTTGCACCACACGCGCAAGGCAGGACCGATGGAAGCTGGCGTTCGATACCTCAGTGAATTACCGAGCGCAGATCAAGAAGAGGACCCAAAGTAAGCTTTGAGAAAGAAATAAATAATTTGATTCTAGGTCAGCTGACAAGGAATTAGTTAGACTTTTCTTATGATCAAATGCGCCTTCGGCAAGCAGAAACCACACCAGATTCTATTCAAGTCTTCGAGTATTTTGCTTGCCTCTACCATCGTTGGATGTTCCTCAGCGCCGATGGCACCACCGAGTGAGCCCTCGGATTTGCCGCCCGAATCGCCCACACCCCAGACCCTTCGCGACTTTGATCTTGATAATGCGCAATGGGAAATCAAAGAGGGCTACGGCGCCAAAAAGTCCACAGCGTTGCAGTTCAAAGATGGCAAGGCAACCATCAACACCGCCGAGTACTCCGTTGGGGACGTAGTTTATTCTGATTTGAACGGCGATGGAGTTGAGGACGCCCTGGCACCGATCGAAATGCTAGATGGAAACAGCTTCTCCTCTCATTGGTTCATCTGGCTTGCCGAGGTTGATCAGCCAGAACAATTACCTCACCCCGTGGCGGCCAGTAGAAGCTGTGGGGATTTCATCAATGAGGTGACCGCCGTACCCGGTGGCATAGAGATTACGGAAACACGTCGTACGATCTTTGATGCGGACCATTCCTGCGCAGAGGGCGGAACGTGGGAGGAAACGCGAACCATCGCCGTGGAGCAATTTGGCGAGGACAAGATCTGGCTTCCCGTTCAGACGAGCCCCGAACGCGGCTACGGCGGCGTTTGCAATGAAGAACTGCCCGGCGATGTTATGCCCTTTGACGAGCCCTACTATCTGGCGCCCACTATGCAGGCCAAGGAGGAATTCACCTCTGGTGAGATCCGCGGGATCAGCATTGCTGGACTTGAGGACCAAGGCACCGAAGGTGGCGAACCCGGCGGGTGGCGGCTCTACAACGTGGTGGAGACTGACGACTCCGTAGAGCGCTGCATCTGGCTCCCCATCCACTAGCGCTAGACTTCGGCAAAATTTCAAATAAAAACGGCAGGAGCCTCGAAACCAAGAGTAGGTTTCGAAGCTCCTGCCGTTTTATCTGTTCAGATCACTTGCTCGTGGCGCTCGCGTTCTTCTCGGCCACGAAGAAATTCACGGCGGTGCGCATCGAAGCGCGTGCACGTTTCCGGTCTCCGCTGGCGTCATAAGCCAAAGCCAAGCGATACCAAGACTTCCAGGATTCAGGATGGGCCTCGACGTCTTGCTTGTGGATCGGGAAGTCAGCGTCAGCAGCTTCTCGCACAAACCTGCCCGAGGGCATGCGTGGCAAGTCTTCTGGCAGTTCGCCGAGTTCTGCGAGGATCTTGCCCATCTTCTCGGTGCGCAGCCCGAAGAGAATCTCGCGGATCAAGATCCACACACCCAGCGCAGGAATGACGAAGACCGCAACGCCGAGGGCGATGGCGATCGGTTCGCCGGTGCGCATGAAGCGCATCGCTTGGGTGAAGGACATGACAATATACAAAACGAACAGCAGCAGAATGCCGCCTACCCAAAGTTTGGTTTTCACTGGCCCAACTCCAAGTAGCCGTCCAGCCCATAGGTAAGCCCTGGGCGCGAAGCGACGGTCCGCAGGCCTAGCAGCACCCCTGGCATGAAGGAGGCCCGGTCATAAGAATCGTGGCGCAGGGTGAACTGCTCGCCGGGGCCGCCGAAGAGAACTTCCTGATGGGCCACCAGACCGCGTAGACGCACCGAATGCACGTGCACATCATCTACGAGAGCGCCTCGAGCACCGTCAAGTTGGGTTTCCGTTGCGTCCGGACTTTTCGCCACGCCGGCGTCCTTGCGGGCTGCGGCAATCAGCTCGGCGGTGCGCACCGCGGTGCCGCTGGGTGCATCCACCTTGTTGGGGTGGTGCAGTTCGATAATCTCTACCGATTCAAAGTATTTTGCCGCCGTGGCTGCGAAGGCGCTGGCAAGCACCGAGCCAAGAGCGAAGTTCGGGGCGATCAGCACGCCTGCTTCGGGGTGCTGCGCGAGCAGCTGCTCAAGCTTCGCACGGCGTTCGTCGTCCCACCCGGTGGTTCCAACTACTGCGTGCAAGCCATTTTCCACGGCGAAGCGCACGTTGGCCTCGGTGGCCGTCGGTACCGACAGGTCAACGATGTGGGTTGCGCCTGCCTCAAGAATTTCTTTCAGATCTGCGCCTCGTCCAAGGCTCGCCACGAGATCCATATCGGCGGCTTCGGAGACGGCTTTAACCGCTTCCGCGCCCATTCGTCCTGCGGCGCCAAGCACCGCAACCTTAATCTGTGCACTCATGGGTTTAAGCCTATCGCCTGTACCCTGCTGGTCTTCACATCGGTGACGTGATCTACGCCTGTTCCAGCCTCGACGGCACCGCGGGGTTCCACCTCCAAGATTTTTGCGATCACCTCGTGATATACGGCGTGTAGCTTGTAATTCAATTCTTCACAAGGAAAAATAGGTGACAGGAACTTTCTAGGAGTTGTCAAGCAATGGGGACCGTCCTGAAGCGATGGCGCGCTATCACATTCATCTTATTTGCTGTTGCTTGTGGAACTGTCGCTTGCGGTTCCGGCGATGTGCCGACGTCATTAAGCGATGAAGAGCGCTCCAGGCTCGTTGATCTGCTGGAGCAGGAAAGCTCGTGGATCGAAACGCCGTCATGCCAAGTCGAAGTTTTCCGCCAGGACGCCGACACCACCTATGGCTGGGCGACCTGCGTGACCGCTGCCTCCGCGCCAGATCAAGAATTGGACCAGGGGCATTCCTACCCCTTCCGTGCCGATGGCAATGAAATAAGCGCTCCCGGTGGCGGTAGCGACTACCAAAAAGACATTGAAAAACTATTCCCCGAGGATCTGTGGCCGGCAATCGAGCAACACGCGGTGGGTCTGCCCTGAGGCTGCATTGCAGCCGTTGCTCGCAATGATTGGCTATTCTGGATCCGCAGTGAACTGAATACTAGGAATTTTCGTGGAATCGTCCGCGGACGGAAGGTTATGTGTGCGGCACGGTTACTTTGGACAGGTCCCGGAGTCTTTGCGCACTCGATTATCGGTGCGCGTGGCCGGCGAAGGCCCGGACGTGGTTCTCATTCACGGGTTGGGAGCTTCAAGCCGCTATTTCACTCCCCTGGCCACGGAGCTGGCCCGCGACCATCGAGTGATTGTGCCCGAGCTGCCGGGGCATGGCAAAAACATGGACGATGGACGCCCAGTCAGCGTGGCACGCTTCGCCCACGAAGTATCCCTGGCGCTGCGCACGCTCAACGTGAAGAATGCGGTGATTCTCGGGCATTCGATGGGGGCTCAGGTCTCCATCGAAATTGCCCGCACGCACCCCGAATTGCTCGAACACCTCATCATTGCCGCGCCCTCGGTCAATGACCGGGAAGCCACGCTTTTCCGGCAAGCCCGACGGTTAATCCAAGATTTCCCTCATGAGTGGAACGCGGTCAAGGCAATCTTGCTCGTTGATTATCTGCGTTGCGGGATTCCGTGGTGGGCCAAGAGCTGCACGGAAATGCTCGACTACTCGACCATCGATCTATTGGGCACCGTCCCCTTCCCGGTGGATGTGGTTTGCGGTACCCAAGATTCACTTTCGCCGCCGGAATTTGGGCTACGGCTGACAGCAAAGGCCCCGCAGGCGAAACTGACGGTGTTCCAGAACGCTGCTCACGGTTTTAATTACTCGCATTTCGAAGAACTCGCTGAGCTTGTACGCACAGCAAATTCGGCAACAATTTCAGCTTCAAAGCAATGAACTCAAACGGCTCCCTGCAGCCCAGTGGCCTCGTCCAAAAAGTATCTCCAGACCCTTGATTTAGGGTTGCGCTCGGCATAGTGTTGCCCCTGACCATCATCACCGAGCATGTGAGGTACGCAATGAGGCGCATTCTACGAACACTTGCCGCGGCAGCGGCGCTTACGCTGACAGTCACAACTCTGGCAGTTCCCGCACAGGCCTACGAAAACTACAACATGGATAATTCTTGGGCGAAAAGTAGCGGAACGGTTTGGCGCGACGATAATCGAAGCATCGGCTTTAATCTGGCGCTCACCGATGACAATCTCGATGGCAAGTGCGTCTACTACCAATACCAGGGAGTCCGCAATGATGCTCCGGATACCGGGTGGTCCAGACTAACCACCAACGTCTGCGGTAAGGGAACGACAAAATACTATCGAGACGACTCCAAGCGAGTCATTCCGTACTACTCGCTCACCGTCAACGAGTTCCGAGTGCGAGCCTGCAAGGCCATCAACAACGCGCCCGACACCTGCACCGCAGCCTCGTACGTTGCCACGCGGGGCAAGTACAACAAGGGGTAGCTTTCCTCCACCACGAGGAAAGGGACGCGAGGCCAGGCACCAATTGGTGCGTCCTCGCGTCCCTTTCTCATACTCAGAGAACTACTAGCGTCCGAGCGCTTCCGCAGATTCAAATGGACCAACCACGGTGATGGTTCGTTCTTTGGCTGCCAGCTCTTGAGCTAGCGCCTGAACGTCTTCCGTGGTGACCGCATTTACGCGGCTCAGCGCCTCATCAATGTCTTGGAATTCGCCGGTCACCATCTCAGCCCGTCCCAGTCGTGACATACGGCTTCCTGGGTCTTCCAATGCCAGCACCGTTCCGCCGGCGAGCTGGCCCTTTGCTTGAGTAAGCTCCGAATCGGTGATGCCGTCGGCGGCTAAACGATCCAGCTCGGATTCGAGCAAGCCGATGACCTCTCCGGCTTTAGCCGGTGAACAACCTGCATACATGCCGAAATATCCGGCGTCGGTGTATGCAGCTGAGAATGAATAAGTGGAGTAGGCAAGGCCACGCTTTTCGCGGATCTCTTGGAAGAGCCGCGAGCTCATGCCGCCACCCAGTACCGCGTTTAGGACCGCAAGGACCTGCCGGCGGTCATCTTGCCCGCTAATACCTGGGCAGCCAATGATGATGCTGGCCTGCTCGACCGGGCGGTTGATCACTTCGATGCCAGGAACTGAGACGATCGTTGCTGGTTCCGAAGAACGGCGTGGTTTCGGCACTGCCATAGGATCAAGATCCCAGCCAGCCTCGGTTAACGAAGCGAGCACCATGGAGCACAATTCATCATGGTTCAATGAACCAGCTGCGGTGATGATCACTTCGCTCGGACGGTAGTGGGCCCGATAGTGTTCCATGACTGCTTCGCGAGAGATCTCCATGATCTCGGCCGGTGTCCCGCCGATCGGGCGAGCCAGAGGATGATCGCCTAGCACCTTGGCGACGAAGCGCTCGTGGGCGACCTCGGTGGCGTCGTCAGCGTCCATGGCAAGTTCCTCAATGATCACCCCGCGCTCCTGCTCTAGCTCTAGCGGATCGATTACCGCGGAGGTCACCATGTCGGCAATGACATCCATAGCCATCGGCAGATCGGAATCTAGCACTCGCGCGTAATAGCAGGTGGATTCCTTCGCCGTCGCGGCATTCGATTCCCCACCTACCGCGTCAAAAGACTGAGCAATTTCAAGTGCGGTGCGCTTCTTAGTTCCTTTGAACAGCAAGTGCTCCAAGAAATGAGTTGAGCCGTAGTGCCCTGCTTCTTCATCACGGGAGCCCACTGGTACCCAGAATCCAACGGTAGTCGAACGCTGGCCGGGCATGGCCTCGGTCAGAACCCGTACGCCTCCGGGAAGAATACTGCGGCGGACTTCCGCGCCACCCTCACCACGGTGAACCAGCGAGGGGTCAGCCGGGTCAATCGGAGAGAACTGTTGAGCCTCTACCGAGTGCAATGGCAACGGAATCATGACCACAGAGAAACATCCTTAAATCATTGGGGCCCGGATCGTAAGTCTGGGCGGAACATTGTCCCTATTCTCCCACAGCCCCACCATTGAATACTTGGAACTAGGGGCAACCTCTCAATTGCTTGCCGCGCTTGACCTCCGAGGTTTTCCTAAGATACTGGGCTTGGGTACCTCGATGCGAAAGAGCGGCAAGTGGAGTCCGGACTTCCTCGGTTCCAGCATCGGTGCCCCTTTGGTGACAGCCAAGAACAAGATCCGACTCGCCAAGTGGGCGAGCCGGACCTCGTTAGAGACAAACCCTCAGAATGAGCTTGAACCGAACTTATGTTGCTGGTCAGCTGTCCGTGGGCGTAGTCGGATCAAACGGTGGCTGTGTGCTGGGGCCACCGGGATCGGGCCGGCTTGGTGGCGTGGTCGGATCAGGTGGATCTATGGGCGAGGTTGGATGATCTGGAACATTCGGCCGTGGTGGCTGACCAGGTGATGGCCATCCTGGTTCTCTCGGAAAATCGGGATCGGTGGACTCCATATTGTTTTCCTCTTCGCTCCGTTGAATGATTCTCCGCTATCGCGGCTATCCGTCCATTCAAGTACCCAGCGCAGAATAGTTCAATAGTCAGCAGGGAATACTCACTAGTTTCACTCACGCGAGCGCGCACCGAATCAGGCCATGGCCGAAGTGAACTACTCGATGCCGTCAGCTACGCGATGTTTGTCCGGTCAAATGCATCGAGGCTGATGCCTTGTTCCAAAATCAGTTTTGCCCATTCCTTGGCCGAGTGCAGGCTGTGGTCTCGGTAGTTACCGCAGCTCACTGCTTCGGTGCCTGGAACGTCATCCCAAGTAACGCGCTCAGCTAGGTCTTCAAGGGAAGACTTAATGGCCTTAGCAACCTCGGCTGGAGTCGGCTCGCCCCACACAATCATGTGGAAACCCGTACGGCAACCAAAAGGAGAGAAATCAATCAGGCCTTCGAAGCGGGTCCGGATCAAACCAGCCATGGTGTGCTCAATAGTGTGCAGGCCAGCGGTAGGGATCTCACCGTGGTTCGGCTGCACAAAACGAATGTCGTAGTTCGTGATGGCGTCACCCTTAGGTCCACGCTCAACGCCAATCTTACGAACGTAGGGAGCCTTGACCTTGGTGTGGTCCAAGGCAAAACTTTCGACTTCAGCAAGTTCAATATCACTCATACTTTAAGTCTATCCGCTCCCCTGCCAGCAAAATCGAAAAACTTCATCTTCCTTAACCGATAAACTCAAGTGAGGATACTGGCCGTGCGATCTGCTTCCGGCCTGAATCAAAAAGACTTTAGTTGTTGTTGAGAGGAACCGAATGTCGGATCAGAAGACCCTGCTAGTATTCGCGCACAGTGACGAAGCGTCAGCTTTCGCGGACGTACCGCATGTGGTCTCCGGAGTAGGCAAGGTCAATGCCTCGGTCGCTCTTGCCGGTGCGCTCGCCGAGGGCAATGTTGAGCGCGTGATCGTTTTGGGCACCGCCGGTGTAGTCGGCAGCGCAGATGAAGACCGCCCAAGCTTGGACACCATCTATCAGGTCACCCGATTGATCCAGCACGACTTCCCATTGGCCTCGGCCGATGTAGTGCCCGCCGGTGAGATCCTGTTGCCAGATACTCAGGCGACCATGGCCACCGGTGACGTATTTGTCAGCAATGACGAGCAGCGCACCCACATCTCCGGGCTGAATGCAGCATTGGTGGACATGGAAGGCTACGCCTATGCCAGCATGTGCCAGCTCTTCGGTGTACCGCTGCAGATCTTTAAGGTGCCTTCTGACTATGCGGACAGCTCCACCAGCATGGAAGATTGGGACGCGATTGTCGTGGCCAAGAGTGTTCAGCTTCGCGAGTTCTACGATGCGCACCTGCGCACGGCACTCGACGCAGCCAAATAGTACCGCGCCCGCGCGCTATTGAGAGGTGAACGACAGGTGATTGACCGGTCCGCCATCGGCTTTTGCTAAATCGTTCCCCTGGCGCAGACGTGGTTCAAGGAAACAGATGCCTAGACCACGCCTGCGCCATTCGCGTTCAAGATCGTGCGCGGATTTCAAAATCCGAGAATTCCTAGATGTTATTTTGATCGAATATCCCATTGATTTCCCTGGCCGATCAAAATGACCAATCTTCTATGGCTTGCGCCATCCCGCTGATGGTTCGCACTAGAATCGAATGACTAGGATCGATTGGAGAACGTTTCATGACCGCACAGGCAAACGCACGTGTCAGTGTTGGAGACATCTCTGTGCCTCGCCATCATCAGCTGATCGTGTCCCTCTTTGGTTTATACGCACGCCAGTACGGGGGCGCCTTGCCTGTGGCAACGATTATTTCCCTGATGGAGGATGTTGGGGTTGAATCTGCCGGAACGCGTTCCTCGATATCTCGGTTGAAAAAACGCGGAGTCATTGAGAGCGTTCAAGTGCAAGGCCGCAATGGATATTCGCTTGCTGACTCAGTCTTGACCACGTTCGCCGAAGGTGACGAACGGATCTTCCATCCCCGTCGCGCCACAGCTCAGGATCGCTGGTTGTTGGCGACCTTCACGGTGCCAGAAACCCAGCGCAATATACGGCACAAGATTCGCTCATCACTGGTGCGGATGGGCTTTGGCTCCGTAGTTCCTGGACTGTGGATTGCTCCGGAACATGCCAAAGACGCAGCGCTGGCCTATTTCACGCGACACGGACTAGATCAGTATTTCGAATTTTTCCTTGCCGAGCATATCGGCGGTGCCCAAATTCAGAAGAATCTTAGTTCTTGGTGGGACTTAGTTTCCTTGGATCAGCTATATTCCGAATTTTTGAACGAGAACCGAGGCCGATTGGAAAGCTGGCAACAGCTTGTCCAGGCCGGGGACAACCCTGAACTTGATGCCCGGGCATTCGCAGATCACTTGATCCTGCTCACCCAATGGCGACGACTCCCTTACTCCGATCCAGGGCTCCCAGCAGAATTGCTTCCAGAGGGATGGAATGCATTAAAGGCAGAAGATCTCTTCCACAATTTACACACACTCTTGGCACCCATGGCTGGTCGTCATGCTAAACGTATTATCGGCGTGGACAGCTGACACAGCTCACAAAATAGCTATTACCGCGCAAAGCCAAAGAGCCACGGACTCGCCCATTGGGTAAGTCCGTGGCTCTTTGGCTTTGCTGAAGATTAGTCGCGATCCTGAATCACGGCGACACCCTGAATCTCGATCAGGGCTTCTTTCTGCCAGAGACGCGTGACACCGACGCCAGCCATGGCGGGGTATTCGGTGCCAGCCATTTCGCGCCAGGCTCGACCAATTTCGCGGCCATTGGCCATGTAGTCGTCAACGTCGGTCAGGTAGATCGTGACGCTTACCAAATCTTCTGGATGTCCGCCTGCTTCAACCAAAGTAGTCAGCACGTTGGAAAATACCTGCTTAAACTGCTCCACTATGCCGCCGGGAACGATATTCATGTCCTTGTCCAGGGCGGTCTGCCCGCCAAGGTAAACAGTGTTTCCGGCCTTCATTCCATGCGCATAGCCAGAGGGCTTAGCCATGGAAGCCGGGTTAATCGTTTCATTGCGATGAAGCTTGGTCTCAGTCATTTCCAACTCCTGTACTGGGCTAATCAATTTTGCCCCATTTGGCTCTAGCGTCATCTTTGTGATGCGTGCTACATTGAGTTTACGTGACGGCGGTAAAAAAGTCGACACATGGATTCTGTACCGAATAACAAGGACTCACACATGAAACTCGCAACGGTCGAAGTTGGCAGGCAAACACATGCGGCGCTCCAGGTCGCCCAGGGCTATCTCCCGCTTCCAGCCCGTAATCTCAGCGAGTTCCTAAAAGACTCAGATTGGCTATCCATCGCTTCTAAGGTCCTTGCAGAGCACCGCTCGGACAGTCTGATTCCAACAGGCGAGGCACGACTACTGAACCCGGTTCCAGCACCGACTAAGGTGATTTGCTGCGGACTGAACTACGCGGACCACATTTTGGAAATGGGACGGGAATTGCCCCAATATCCGACGTTGTTCGCCAAGTTCGCCGACACCCTCGCCGATCCCGGTTCGGAGATCATCAGTACCGTTTCAAATAACGTGGATTGGGAAGCCGAACTTGCCGTGGTGATCGGAACCGAAATCACCAATGCCACCGAAGAAGAGGCTGCTGCCGCCATTGCCGGCTACACCGTGGCCAACGACGTTTCGATGCGAGACTGGCAGCGCCGCACCCTGCAGTGGTTGCAAGGCAAGGCCTTCGACGGCACGACGCCGCTCGGCCCAGTGCTAGTCACCACCGATGAGCTCGATCCGGAGTCGGGCTTGGAAGTCATCTGCAGGGTCAACGGAGAAGAAGTCCAGCGCGGCAACACTTCGACCTTTGTCTTCTCAGCGGCCCGACTCATTAGCTACATCTCCGAGTTCACTACCTTGCGCCCGGGAGATGTCATATTGACCGGAACTCCAGGCGGAGTTGGCATGGGTATGGAACCCGCGCGTTTCCTCGCAGACGGGGACGAGCTCCAGACAGAAATCCCGGGTATCGGAACCCTCAAAAACCGCGTCCGGCTGCGAGTGAACACCCCAGTTGCGAGCCACTGAATACCTGCAAACAAACATCACAAACTTTAAAGGAGAAGAACATGACTGAAACACCCATGACATACCGCACCGAAGGCGATAACTCGATCTACGCTTCGGAAAATGGCCAAGTTATTCCCGTGGTCACTCGTGCCGGCTCCGAAGACACCAACACCGCACAGTCAGGTGACTGCATCCGTGTTTCGGGCGTCAGCGTCCAGCACACCCCAGCGACCAAAATCTGGTTCGGCCAGGTGTCCAACGTTCCGGGCTACCGTTCCCTGCCGCATCATCATGGCGAAGCAGAAACCGGCGGCTACGTGTTGCGCGGGCATGGCCGCATCTACTTCGGCGAAAACTACGAACAGTATTCAGATATGAAAGCTGGCGACTGGGTCTTCGTTCCGCCCTTCATGCCACACGTTGAAGCAAATATGTCGGTCACCGAAGAACTCGTGTGGCTCACCGCCCGCACCCCAGAAAACATCGTAGTGAACCTCCCCGATGTTTCGGACGCCTCGCTGGAAGGATACCGCCGAGCATGAACACCACCGAACTTTCCGCACAGGTATTCCTTGACGCCATCGAATTAACTGAGTGCGAAGCCGAGGTCTTCGACCAGGCTTTCACCGCGGTCCCGCAATATGTACCTTGGCCCAAGGCCTACGGCGGCGACATGGTTGCTCAAGGTGCGCTTTCGCTGATGAAATCGGTGGACACGGACCGCTCGCTGCATTCGATGCACTCATACTTCCTGCGCCCGGTGGATATGCACCAGCCGGTACGCTACGAAGTCGAACACCTGCGTGATGGACGTGGGTATTCCACCCGCCAGGTCCGCGCCTTCCAGAATGGCAAACCCGTCTTCTCCGCCTTGGGATCCTTCCACGTCCCGGAAGAAGGTGCAGAATACTCAATGGATGCACCGAGCGATTCCTTAGACCTCGACCCGGAAACATTGTCCAGTGCAGCCCAAGCCTTGCAGGGCGTTGACAGCCAGGCCGCCACCTATTGGGCTGGCGGGCGCAGCTTCGACATGCGCCACGTGCCCGAAGCAATCTATCTTCCCGGCGAGCGCGCACAGAGCGCTCACCAGGCCGTATGGATCCGCGCTTTTTCGCCTCTTCCGGATGACAGTCTCGTGCAGAAGGCCGCTTTGGCCTATGTCTGCGACTACACCATCTTGGAACCGATTATGCGCAGCCTCGGGCTGAGCTGGGGTGACCCGGGATTGGTGACTGCCAGTCTAGATCATTCCATGTGGTTCCACCGTGAAGGGCGCATGGACGATTGGGTACTGTACGCCCAAGAGGCCGTATCCAGCCAAAACAGCCGTGGCCTGGCTATCGGGCGTTTCTACACCCGCGATGGAAAGCTCTTGGCCACCGTTGCCCAAGAGGGCATGATCCGCGCCGCGCGGACCACCACAGCCTAGGACATCCGACCGATTCACCCTACGGAGTTACCTGATGGAACTTTCACCTTCCGCGCATGAGGATACCTTCACGCGAGATCACCTTCCGCCGCAGAATCTGTGGCCGACAATGGAATTCACCTTGCCCGAATTGCAGTACCCGGAAAGGCTGAATGCCGCAGAGGTCCTCATCGACCAGGCTGTTGCAGAATTTGGTGCGGACCGCACCGCGCTCCTGGCCCCAGACGGCACCAAGCTCTCCTACGGTCAGTTGCAACGCCAAGCGAACCAAGTGGCCCAGGTGCTGGTCGAAGACTATGCGCTGCGCCCAGGAAACCGGGTGATGCTTCGTGGTCCGAATAATTCCTGGCTGGTCGCCTCATGGCTTGGCGTGCTCAAAGCCGGCGGCGTCGTGGTCACCACGATGGCGGCCCTGCGCGCCGCTGAGATATCCAAGTTGGCTGGGCTGACGCGTCCTTTGGTGCTGCTGACCGATCACCGATTCGCCGAAGACGCCGTACAGGCCAGCGGCGGCACGTATCCAGTGCTGACCTATGGTGGCCAGGGCGAGGACGATCTGGCGCAGCTATGTGCTGCCAAGTCCGGCGAATTCACTGCGGTGGATACGGCGGCCGACGACGTGGCTTTGCTTGGACCGACCTCGGGAACCACTGGCGTCCCTAAGATCACCATGCATTTCCACCGTGACATTCTGGCCAATGCGGACACTTTTGCCCGTTACCTTCTTAAACCTACCCAAGATGATGTCTTCGCGGGTTCTCCCCCTTTGGCATTCACCTTCGGTTTAGGCGGCCTCGTAGTTTTTCCGTTCCGCTTTGGAGCTAGCTCGCTTCTGACCGAACGCGCTACCCCTGTGGAATTGGCCGAGTATTCGCATCAGGTCGGAGCCACGATTTTGTTTACCGCTCCGACCGCCTATCGCGCAATACTCAAGAATGGCAAGGAAGACCTGCTCAAATCGCTGCGCGTGGCGGTATCGGCCGGCGAACACCTGCCTGCTGAAACTTGGCACCAGGTCAAGGACGCCACCGGATTGGAACTGGTCAATGGCATCGGAGCCACCGAGCTGCTGCATGTGTTCGTATCCGCTGCAGGCCGGGATATCAAGCCCGGAGCCACGGGCAAAGCGATCCCCGGCTACCGTGCCACCGTGCTGGATGAAGATGGCAATGAGGTCGGAACAAATGAACCGGGCCGGCTCGCAGTTATTGGGCCGACCGGATGCCGCTATCTCGATGACGAGAGGCAGCACAACTACATCTGCAATGGTTGGAATATCACCGGCGACATCTTCTATAGGGACGAAGAGGGCTATTTCTTCTACCAAGCTCGAAGCGACAATATGATCATCTCCTCCGGTTACAACATCGGCGGGCCAGAGGTCGAACAGGCTTTGGACCAGCACCCGGACGTGCTGGAAAACGCCGTAGTGGCTCGTCCTGATCCGAATCGCGGATCCATCGTCTGTGCTTTTGTGGTTCTCGTCGAAGGCGCCGAGGCCAGCGACGCGAAGGTCAAGCAATTGCAAGACTTCGTCAAGGCCACGATCGCGCCGTACAAGTACCCACGGGAGATCCGCTTCGTGACTCAACTGCCGCGCAATCCCAGCGGCAAGCTCCAGCATTTCAAACTCCGTGAAGCCTTCAATAGCTCACCGGTCGCCTAAGCACTGACAAACTTATCCGGGCCCTTACCGGCCCAGCACCCCTGTGGGGTTGATGAAAGGACACACCATGAAAATTGCAATTATCGGCGGCGGCCCAGGCGGCCTGTACTTTGGCGCTTTGATGAAGCAACTGGATACCAACCACGAGGTCACCGTCTGGGAGCGTAATGCCGCCTCGGATACCTTCGGTTTCGGCGTGGTGTTCTCCGACGAAACCCTGGGAGGCATCGGCAATGCCGATCCGGTGGTCGCCGAATACATGTCACGGCGCTTCGCCCGCTGGAGCGATATCGACATCCACTTCCGCGGACAGATGCATACCGTAGGCGGCCAAGGCTTCGCGGCCATGAGCCGTAAGGAACTCCTTGAGCTGCTGCAGCGCCGCTGCATCGAGCTGGGTGTGGATGTACGTTTCTCCACCATGGCCCCAGATGTGGAACAGCTCTCGGCTGAATATGATCTAGTGCTGGCCGCCGACGGGCTGAACTCCGCCGTGCGCACCAAATACGCCGAGTCCTTCAAGCCTTCGCTTGATCCGCGTACTTCGAAGTACATGTGGTTGGGCACTGATCAGGTGTTCGAGGCCTTCAAGTTCTTCGTCAAGGAAACCGACGCCGGAACCATGCAAATTCATGGCTACCCGTACTCCGATGAGGGGTCAACCTTCATCGTGGAGATGCACGAGGACGTGTGGCGAGCAGCCGGTTTTGATGAGACCGAAAATGAAGTCTTCGCCCCGGGTGTCAGCGACGCAAAGTCCGTGGCCAAGGTGTCCGAGATCTTCGCCGAGGAGCTGGCCGGCTACCAGGTGCTCACCAACAACTCGAAGTGGATCAACTTCACCACGGTGCGCAACGAAAACTGGCGTCATGGAAACATCGTACTTCTGGGAGACTCCGCGCACACCGCCCACTTCTCCATCGGCTCGGGTACCAAGCTCGCCATGGAAGACGCCCTGGCACTGGCAGCCTGTTTGCATGAGCACGCTGACGTGGATAACGCGTTGGCTGCCTACGAAACCGAACGACGTCCGGTGGTTCAATCCACCCAGCGTGCTGCCCAGGCCTCACTGGAGTGGTTCGAAAATATTGGCCAGTACAAGGATCAGGACCCTGTGCAGTTCTGCTTCAACCTGCTCACCCGTTCCCGGCGGATCACCTACGACAACCTGAAGCTGCGAGATCCCGGGTTTGCGCAAACCGTTGATGAGAACTTTGCCAGGTTGAATAATTCGCCCTCCGTCGCTCCTGCAATGTTCCAGCCACATAAGCTGGGCAACACCGATCTGGTGAACCGCGTGGTGGTCTCCTCCATGGACATGTACTCGGCCACCGACGGGGTACCCGGTGAATTCCATCTGGTCCATCTGGGTTCCAAGGCCATGGGCGGTGCCGGGCTCGTAATGACCGAAATGGTATGTGTCTCGAATATCGGGCGCATTACCCCTGGATGCACCGGGCTCTACACCGATGAACAGGCCAGCGCGTGGAAGCGGGTGACCGATTATGTACACGGAAATTCAAATGCCAAGATCGGCGCACAGATCGGGCACTCGGGCCGCAAGGGTTCGACGAAACTGATGTGGGATGGCATCGACCAGCCACTGGAGGAAGGCAACTGGGAGGTACTGGCTCCGAGCGCACTGCCCTACGGGGAAGGCTGCCATGTGCCAGTGGCGATGAACCGCTCGCAGATGGACGAGGTGCGTGAGCAGTTCGTCGCCGCGGCCCGCCGCGCCGACGCCGCAGGCTTCGACGTGCTGGAAGTACACATGGCCCACGGCTACCTGCTCTCCTCCTTCCTTTCCCCGTTGTCCAATAAGCGCACCGATGAATATGGTGGCTCGCTGGAAAACCGACTGCGCTACCCATTGGAAGTCTTGGACGCGGTGCGCCAGGTCTGGCCAGAGGAGAAGACTATCGGTGTGCGCATCTCGGCCACCGATTGGTCCGAAGGCGGAAACACCGAAGAGGACGCGGTTGGCATCGCCGCAGCCTTCATCAACCATGGTGCGCAATTCATTGATGTCTCCTCCGGGCAGATCGTCAAAAATGAAAAGCCAGCCTTCGGGCGAAGCTACCAGACTCCTTTTGCGGACAAGATCCGCAATCAGGTTGCCGCTCAGACGGGTGTCTCTGTCATCGCCGTCGGAGCAGTCTCCTCATACGATGACGTGAACTCGATCCTGCTGGCGGGCCGTGCGGATCTGGTAGCACTGGGTCGTACCCACTTGTACAACCCGCAGTGGACCTTGCAGGCAGCAGCCGAGCAGGATTATGTGGGCGCCGGCGCGACTTGGCCATTGCCGCTGAAAGCTGGACGACGCAAGCCACCAGCAGCCCGCACCGATGCGGTACGCCCGCGGCTCTCGCTGTTGTCTCAGACCCAAGAAGTTGACCCGACGCACGTGCGTTGGACCCCGGCGAAGGATGCCCAGGCGCTGGCAACCAGCCGGTAACCCTTCCGTAGTTTAAGGCAAGCAAGAGGCGCACTCTCAACGTGATGAGTGCCTCTTGCTTGCCTATCCTTTCACCCACCGTTGAACATGGATAAGCCATTTCCATGATCGATAAAAATTGCAGAGCGTCTCACCAGTTACGCAGTGCCTGACCTGGCCTGGGTAGCTTTTGGCGTTGACATAGCTCCAGTCATCACATCCGCGCGATTCGCAGTCTCTCCTTTTGGCCCCGGTCAGCCCTTCCCTTTATGAGGACTAGACTTCTCGACAAACCGTGTCGACTCGACAGTCGTCCTCGGAGAGCAAGCGATTGCTTGTACCGGTGTGTGCGCATTGTTTCCCGGACTCCAACAGCCCAGCATCAAAGGCATGGGCAAGCCAGAAGGATAAGACACACGGGGACTGCCAAGCGTGATCGCGTCGTTGCCGGCGGGCAGGTCTTTACGACGGCCGCGAGCTGATGTTGGAATGACTGCGAGAAAGTCGACAAACCCCAGAAGACGCTGAGAGGTTGTGAATTGACCTTATTTGGCTGCTTCATAACCACTCTATGATTGCCTCCTCGTGGTCCACAAATCCTTTCACTCATGACTAAAATCCGCTTCCCATTGTCAAATGCTGCGGGCGGGGCAAGAAGCCCTTTTATGAATTGGACCCCGAGTAAGAGCGACCGGAAATTTTCTAGGAAATGGCCATAATTTTTACCGGCCTAAGACTCGCAGAACTTCATGCAAATCCATGAACTCGTCGCAGCTAGTAATGATCCCGGCTTCCACCTTCATGATCGTGATGATTTCTATGTCAAAGTTCATCCCGTTGCGCGCCTGAGCGGTTTCGTGGACGTGTGACGTAACCATTGACTGCGCTTCGTCGCAGTAGATTCCCTTGATATTCAGTCGGACCGTCCCCGGGACAAAGGTCTGGCCCAAGGTTCCGATGAGATCGTCAAAGAAGGAATCTGCGCCCTCGTAGGTCCGAGCCACCGCCGAATGGACTCCTGCGACACGCCACGCCAGCGATTCGGCCATCACGGATCGGGCAGTTTTCCTATCACCTCTCTGCTGAGCTTCCCAAAAGGTTCGAACCGCCTGAGCAGACGTGAGTTCAAGCTGAGAATTCATATAGGTTCCTTTGCTGGTCTCTGGACCAAATAAGCGAGCATTCTCGCGGGCCGATCGTTCAGAATAATTAAAAGTTGGCACAGAAATCTAAGTACCGTTTCTAATTTGCGCCAAATTTTCGGACGTGACTAGATTTCGACCGTGTACTAAGAACCTGGAGATCAATGACGATCTTCCAAGCGGAATCATCGACCATTTTCGATAAACAACTAGTCAAATCGATACTGCAGGTGCATTTATGATTCTTAGATTCTTCATTCACAACATTCAAGGTCGCGTCATTTCACAGGGTACGCAAGGATTCGGCACCTAGAACTTCTAATTAAAGTATTGCATATATAGCAACGGTCGCAATAAAACGGCTATACAAGCCGCCTTGCTTCTGGCAGACTTTCTCCCACCAAGCAGAAACGACCCGGAAGTGTCAGCATTACACAACCCGGTTGTCGATCATCCTCCGCGAGCTATCTCCTCACTCGCACACCTTCTCTCGAAAGACTCATCATGACGGGATTACAAAAGGCTTCCACAGCCACTCGGCCCGAAGTTCCGCAAACCGCACGGGAAAAACGCAAAATCATTCTGGGTGTCGGCGTGGGTAACGCCCTAGAGTGGTACGACTGGACCGCCTATTCAATTTTTGCAGCCTACTTTGCTGGCCAGTTCTTCCATGCTGGAGATCCGGTCACTGCACTGCTCGGTACCCTCGCCATTTTCGGCGCAGGATTCCTGATGCGCCCGCTTGGCGGTCTATTCTTCGGCTGGTTCGCTGACCGTTACGGACGCCGCCAGGCTATGTCGATTTCCATGTTGATCACTGCCGGCGGTAGCCTCCTAATCGGCGTCTCGCCAACCTACGGAAGCATTGGAGCCGCGGCAGCCGCCTTTCTGCTCGCGGGGCGCATGTTGCAAGGTCTGGGACACGGTGGCGAAGTTGTATCTTCCTTCACCTACGTCACCGAAATGGCACCACGCAAATCCCGCGGGCTTTGGTCTTCCAGTGTCTTTGCCTTCGTCACTCTCGGTGTTATCGCCGCCACCTTGCTCGGGGCGGTCTTGTCCACCACACTCGGTACGGACGCCGTCCGCGAATGGGCCTGGCGCATTCCGTTCATTCTGGGCGGACTTTTAGGTATCTACGCACTTTACCTGCGCCGGAAGTTGGACGAAACTCCGATGTTCAAGGAAAAGGTCCGGCTGGCCGAGGCTGGCTTATCCCAAGAACCTCGCGGTCGCATGTTCGCCGACATCTGGGAGCACCGCCGTGCATGCATGCGCATCGTAGGTCTTGCCGCCGGCGGTACAGTCATGTTTTACGTCTGGTCGATTATGGCTCCAGCATTTGCCATGGGCCCACTGGGGATGGACCCAACTCAGGTACTTTGGGTGAGCACCGGCGCCAACGTCTTCTTTATCGCCTGTTTGGTGTTCTGGGGTTGGCTGTCAGACCGCATCGGACGTAAGTTCAACTGGTATTTCTTTGCTATTGGCGCCATGATACTGATCATCCCGCTGACCATCGTCTTAAACGGTGGCCCCGAGATTTGGCGACTGGCCGTCTACATGGGCGTGGGTATGATTTTAATTTCGGCACCCACCGCCATCATGCCAGCGTACTTCCCGGAGCAGTTCCCTACTCGGGTACGGGCCGTAGGTATGGGTTTGCCATATTCCGTTGCCGGCGCCCTCGCCGGCGGTACCGCGCCATATCTTCAGGCATGGCTGTACGCCGAAGGTTCTCCACGAATCTTCGACTTCTACCTGATTGCGCTTTGCGCACTGGTCCTGATCGCCGCGGCGCTTTCCCCAGAAACCCGTAACAAAGACCTGGCAAAGTAACAGCGGGACGCACATCGAAGCGTGAGCAAAAATCACGATCACTAGGCCCGGCGTTATCCAATGCTGGGCCTAGTTCCTTATTTTGGAAGCATTTCGCGACCGAGCCAGAATACCTTTATTGCAGTTTTTTGACTATCGCTCTATTGTTGTCACATGAGACTCTGTGACTCAAGATACAGTTGGCATGATGGGAATGATTCATGACCACCCCCGTGCGCACCGCGCCTTCGACCAATCCCAACTCATTCTTCCGACCCAACCGAGCGATACAGCGGCACATTGGCGTGCGTTATGCTCGGCTACAGGACGGTCAAAGATTCGATCCGCCAAGCCTAGTTCCACTCTCCGAGGGATTGGCCGCGTCCGCACAGTTCGATTCGACTGAGGATGTACCGGTCTTCCCTCAGCTCACTTCCCGTTTAGATACGTTCATGGGTTCGCCAGCAGGAAAACAAATTCACGACCAAGACGCGTTCTTCCTAAACACCTTTGCACCAGAAGGTCTCACCGACCTACCGGTTCTCGTGTTCGTTCATGGTGGTGCCTGGGTGTCGGGCGCCGGGACCTTCAGCTGGTACGAAGGTGACGAGATCGCTTGTGAAGGGGTCTGCGTTGTCAGCGTAAACTACCGGATTCACGCTACAGCGCACCTTTCCGATTCCGCAGAGCACCGCCCACTTCAGGATTTGGAAACTGCTTTGGAATGGGTTCAACGGAACATTCAGCACTTTGGTGGCAACCCAGAAAACGTCACCCTGGTAGGTCAGTCCGCCGGAGGCTGGTATGTTCATGCTTTGTCGCAGCTGGAACGATTACGCGGAAAGTTCCGCAGGATTGCCCTCCTGTCCATGGGCACTCGCACTCCGTGGAGCCGCCAGCAATTAGAGGCGACCCGCCAGCAGATATCTCTGGCGAATAACGGAGCCGAACTAGGTGAGATTCCCACAGACAAGCTGTTGGCGGATTCCATCTCGTGTTCGCGCGCCGTGCTACAGCCCGAACTAGCCTCGGCTCCGGTTGGTTATACCCCGGCCCCCTTATTGCCCACCGCGTCGATCGATCTACCCACAGATTTCTTGGACCCACTGTCCTCCACCAAGAATCTGATCGTCGATGATGTTTTCCTGCGTTATACCCTAGATGAGACAGGAATTTTCCTTTGCGGTTCTGCCGCGGCCATCAAGGCCACCGCTGAACAAGTCGAAAACTCCTACCGTGCCTTTATCCCGGACCCCTCCACGGTGCCAGAGCATCTGCATCGGCGAATGGTCGACACCAAGTCCAACCCGTACCTGCGGTTGCGCGCCATCACCTCGTGGGCGCAGTTCCAAGAACTGCCAACCTTGCTAGCCAGTGCTTATTCGTCCGCGGGCAAGAACGTACAGCTTCACGAGTTCAATGTTCCAAGCTCCAACACGACGCTTGGCTCGTGTCACTGCCTCGACCTGCCATACCAATTCGGCAACTTTCACGCGTGGAAAGATGCGCCAATGCTGACCGGAGTCAACCCGGAGGACTTCGCGGCAATCAGTAAACCACTTATTAAACAGATGACGGATTACGTGCGGGGTTAGCTCCTCACTCTAGTCGCCAACAGCGCACCGCGTCTCGCGGCAGTGACCAATCAGGACAAAACATGTCGATTTCGCACTTCCCTGAGCATTTCGCTTGGATCCCCACGGGCGAACAGCTACATTTTTCGCGACCTAGGGAAGCCGAGGAATACTTCTCCCGGCTTTTCGTTTCCCATGAATTGCAGCCACTTGAACAGCGCACGGCCTTACGTCTCGATGCCCGGGCACGCTGGTTTCACGATTGCGGATTGCTGACGCTGGAATACGCAGTTCCCGTGCGCATCTCCCCCGAGCAGCTCGGTGACATCTTTCTCATCCAACTACCGATCTCCGGAGAGTCTCGAATGAGAGTGGGGACCGAAGAAATCATTGCCACGCCCAATCGGGCTACCCTTCCACCCACCGACGAACCTGCGGTGATCCGGTGGAACCGAGAATCACCCCATCTGCTGATCTGCCTACCGCGGGCTACTGTGGAGGACGTGGCGGCACGTATGTATTCGATCCCATCCGCAGCCGGACTCACCGTGGCACATTCATTGGACTTGACGACCACAAACGGCCAAAAATTCATGCAAACCTTGCGGGCGTTCCATGACGAGCTGGAAGCCGATCCAGCGGACTGCTATGAAGTCGTTACCGCCGCGGCGCTGGAAATGATGATCATGAGATTTCTGGTTGCCGTCGACCATTCACTGGCGAGAAATCGGGAGGCTTCCAATCATGACATCCCAGACGATCTACTCTCCCAGAACGCCATAGCCCACCATTTTATCCAATTGCTTCGCGAACACGCGCGCGAAGACGCACAGATCTCCGACTATGCCGAACGACTGGGCATCTCAACCCGAACCTTGCAGCTAGCCACCGCTGCAGCCTTCCAGCGCTCACCCTTAAAACTACTTGTAATGGAACGCCTACGAGCAGCGCACGGCATGCTCGTGGATCAGGCGGCGCCACACCTGAGCATCGCTCAAATTGCCACTGACTGCGGCTTCGGTCACCTAAGTCGATTCTCGGCGAGCTACCGTCAGCGGTATGGCGAAACACCACGCGAGACCCGCAAACGCCACCTCACCGGGCATTCGGCGGAGTATCGGCAAACCTGATCCAGCCGATCGGCAGGATCGGGTCTACTCAGCTGAATCACTCAATGGAATCCGCGCCGCTGTTCGAACAGCACTTCGTCTTTCGGTCACTACTTCGCAATTTGGATATTGCGAATCTTTGACGGTAATAGTAATTTTGAGACATAGAACACAGAATACAGAATGAATGCGAGGAAAAGATGACCGAGTCAACTCTTACAAGGCAAACCGCTACCGATCGGGTCAGTACTATTCGGGCAGAGGACCGTGAGAACCTCTGGTTCCTAGGTGACCTGATCCAGCCGATCATCACCACCGAGATGACCCAAGGGCGCTTTCAAATGGCCCTGACCCATGCCAAGGCCTCCTCCGAACCACCGTTGCATGAGCATGATGCCGAAGATGAGATCTTTTACATTCTCGAAGGGCACGTCTCCTTCTGGGCAGGCGATCAACACGTGGTACTGGGGGCGCACGACTGCATCTTAATGCCCAAAGATGTCCCCCACATCTTCCAAGCTTCCAAAAACGTCGAAGCCAAGTGGCTAGTTTTCTCGGCACCGGGCGGGCTTGATGAATTCTTCCGCGACGTATCGGTCCCTGCCGAGTATCCTGGTCCGCAGCGCGGCTGGAAGATGGACGACGAAACCGAGCAACGGTTGGACCGGGCCTGCGTCAAGCACAACATCACCTTACTGGACCCCTCGTTGGCAGAGAAAATCAAGCGCGGAGAAGGACTGAACTCATGAGCGTCGCAACGACCACTATCATCTCATCCAAGGCTCCAGCCCGGGAGGTCACCGACGAACTGGTGGCTCGCGTTCATTCGATCGGCGAAATTCTCGCACGCAACGCCATAGCCGCGGATACAGATCGGTTGGTTCCCAAGGAATCGGTCGAGGCTCTCAAGGGAATTGGAGCATTCAATATCTCCCGTTTGCAACGCTACGGCGGTTACGAAGGCGGTGCCCGCATGCTCATGGAGGTCTCCCGTGCGATCGGGTATTACTGCCCCGCTTCGGCTTGGATCACCGTTATTTCAAATGGTTCCGTCATGCTTGCAAATCGCTTTGACTACGACGTACTGGACACCATCTTCGCCGATAAGGAGCCAGTGCTCATGGCCTCGATGTTCTCCTCGCCACAGGGTAAAGCGACTAAGGTCGAGGGCGGCTGGCAGATCAGCGGCAAGTGGCCTTTTTCGTCAAATATCATGAATTCCCAGTGGTCCATCGGTATTTTGAAGACCGAGGAAAATGGAAAGGAAGGCATCGGGTTCGCTATTCTGCCGCGGGAGCAATACACAATCGATGACACCTGGTACACCATTGGCATGCGTGGCACCGCCTCGAACACCATGGTCATCACCGACCAATTCGTTCAAGACCTGCAGGTCATCCCGACCGAACGGATGATGGGTCCAGGATTCGAGGCCTCGGATGAAGAAACTTTCGGACGCAAGATTACCCCGCACCTGACGATGTCGAATACGATTGCAACCCCCGCGTTGGGGGCCTCTGAGCGCGCTATGGATTTCGTGATCGAAATGTCGCATAAGCGCGGTGTCACCAACACGAACTACTTCCCGCAGCACTCCTCGGGGGCCTTCGTCAGCGGGCTGGGCAAGGCCTCGCAGCAGATCGAGTCCTCGTACTTGCTATTGAGCAAGGCAGCAGACGCGATTGATAGTTTCGCCGAGGGTACTGAACCTATGGAGAAGTCTGTTCGTGCCCGCCATCGTGGCAGCATCGGGCATTCGGGCACTGTGTTGGCCGAGGCAATGAATGACCTGTGCTGGTTGCACGGAACCGCGGCATTCTCTGAAAGTAGCCTGCTGGGCCGACTGTGGCGGGACGTCAACACCGGCGTGCGTCACGCTTCGATCACCGCGCCGCTAAACTACGAGCTTCACGGTGATGGGCTGGTAGATATCGAAATGATTTCTACCAAACTGTAGCCCGTCCGAGAACAACCGATTATTACTCCTTCTGAGCGAGGGCGCGAAGGGCATGAGCCCTCGCACCCTCGCTCAGAAGCGTATTAAGGTCATTAAAAAGTTTCTGCGCAGAATAGCCGGCCCATGTTCGTGGCAGCACCGATTTGGGAAGTCCCGGATCCAAGAACGGTAACGTGCGCCACTGAGTGAACATCGGAATAAATGCCTTGAAGGCCTCGGCATCCAGCTCCGGTTGAGATAAAGAGGACACCCGGTCGCGCCAATTCCCCAGCAACCCGATGTAGGTTCGTTCGAAGTGAACGTAGCGTAGCTCGATTTCTTCGAGGTCCCACCATGAACCAAGTTCAGCTTTGGATTCCCCCGGCCCGTTATAGGTGGAGGTGAAGGTCTGGATGTACTGCGTAAGGTCATGGGTCTCGAAGTAGTCAGTAGCTTCCTCCGACAGGTGAGCCGGTGCAATCCATACGCCAGGGTTTACCGAACCGAAGCCCATTTTTTGCAATCCGGTGCGCAAGAGATGCCGGGCTTGACGCGAATCCTCGGGAACGGTGTAGACCACCATCAGCCAATCGCCTTCGTTCTCGGCGTGACGAGGAGTATAGATTCGATCATTGCGCCGCGAGAGATGATTGTAGGCTTCGGTGGAAAGGGCGTAACGTCCTTTGCCGGTTTGTTCCAAGACGCCCTTTTTCTTCAGGCGTGAGACCGATGAGCGCGCACTGCTGGAGTCTACGTCCAACTCTTGGAGCAGGTCGATCAGTCCACCAATCGGTACCGATAGCCCCGGCTCACGCGCATATAGGCCGAAAATGGTCACCACGAATCGGTGATGAGTAGTTTGGCTACCTCGTCCAGCAATGAATTCGTCAGCTACATGCACAATTCTCATTCTACGATGAGACCAAGACAATTATGGCCACGAATTACCGCTAGATGAAGTCATCCAAGCTCTAAAGACTCCAATTGATTAGCAGATCCTTTGGCAGCGCATGTGTAACGAAACGGTAGCAAGAGTGCGGGGACCGGGTGTGAATCCGATAGCACCCCTTGCTATTGCACCCATCGATGCTGGCCGTATCTGCGGTGAACGGAGCGCTCTCCTCCTACTGCCTACAAGGATGCTTGCCCGTTCCGTAATTCCATTCAAGACCGATTGGTTCACTGCCCAATGCTATAGGTGCTGCTTAATGATTCCTGCGATTGGTTCCATCTCAAATAGCGCGAAGGTTCGGATTGTTATTCCTCGGCGACATGAATTTCTCGATTCGCTGACAGCGAGGTTGCTTGTACTCTGGTTTGTAGGTACTCACTAGAGCGAGGGATAGCCGGGACCTGAACGGAAACATATACTTTCCAGGAAAACAGTGGGTGGGCGATTTGTTGAGCAATGGTCGTTTGCACGCCTGTCAGCCTTTGGGTGCTTTGATTCAAGTGTTTTCGATATTTACGCGGCGCTACCGTTTCGCCCCACAGGTGCTTCTAATTGCGTCTGATATACACCTAATTAATATATGGGCCTTGTCGATGTTGTAGCCGAAAGGACCGACCCAAGAGTTTGATTCGAGGCTCGGTCCTTACAGCTTGGTGCATTATTTACTTCTGACTAGAAATTCTGTTTATTAGCTCTGGGAACCGCTCATTTGACCCTGGTGGAATAGCAGTGCTTCATGCTCAGGATGATACGAAAACTCGTGCACTTGCCCGATCAGCACTCGGTGGTCACCCGCGTCATGATTCGAGTAAAGGCTGCATTGGAAAGTAGCTAGGCACCCTCCAAGCACTGGATCCCCAAAGATACCCATGGAGTAGTCGACACCCGCAAATTTGTCTTCTGACGGGCGGGCGAACTGTCGTGCCAGGCCCTGTTGATTAGCTCGCAGAATATTGACGGTGAAGTGGCCCGAACGTTCCAGCACCGGAAGCGAGGCGATCGTTTTGCTCGGACAGAACAACAACAGTGCCGGGTCCATGGACACGGAGCTAAAGGAATTTGCGGTAAGCCCGTATGAACGCCCGTCTAGGTCGGTCGTCGTAATAACGGTTACACCGGTAGCGAACTGGCTAAAGGCGTTACGTAGATCCCGCTGATCAATGCTCTGGTGGGCGGTCTCTGGAACTCGTACATCAATACTCATCACAAATCTCCTGTGCGCTTGTAGGGTAGATCACGTTCGGTATGTATTGACAATATCGATCGTCCACAGCGTTCACTATCCACGTTGCGCAGGAATCAGCCGTTTTCCGCAATCCCTAGTTTCCACACTGCGAAACTATATTGAGATAACCAAATCTGGGTATGAAGAGACTGACGGGGAAGCCAGAATCCACGAAAGCGGAGCACTCATCATTGAAGCGCGCACTGCGATTATTCTGTTTTCCAACCGACTTCTACCTTTGGCTTTGAAGGTCACGGACCGCAAACGCGATTCTTTCTCCGATGGGCCAGCTAACGGATTAGTGCCCTTTAAACGCCTCAGCCAGCCACCAGGCTCCGCCGTCCGACGGGATCTTCGCATCAATGACCAACGGCCCGGCCGGGTCCGATTCAAGCCACTGCTTAACCGCTTCGAGGTCTTCCAACGAACGCACCGTGATTCCTTCGGCGCCGAAACCGCGGCCAATGGCAGCGAAGTCGGTCTCGGGGAAGACCACCGACGCCATGTCGGCGGCCGGATCGCTCGCGCCGAAGTGGTGCACTTCCGCGCCATACGCGGCGTCGTTGTAGACAATGCACACCAGGGGCATCTTCAGGCGGACCGCGGTGTCCAACTCGGCGATGGCCATGTGGAATCCCCCGTCGCCGGTGCCCAGCACAGGCAAGCGATCAGGCTGGGCCAAGCCGGCGCCGATTGCCGTGTACAGCCCCAGGCCGATGGCCTGAAACGCCTGCGTAAAGCAGAAGCCGTGCTCGTCCGGGACGGAGAGGAACTGGCTCGGGTATCCCATGAAGTTCCCGGAGTCCACGCTGAGGATCCGCTCGGCCGGCAGCAGCTGATCCAAACGCTTAGTCAACGTTCGGGGATCTATGGAATTATCCGTGGAGAGGTCCTGGTAGTTGACCTGCTGCCAGTGGATTCCCTGGGTGATCCGTTCATGGACTTCTGCGGTGCGGTAGCCATCGCGTTGATTGATCTTCTGCGAGCGAAGAAGCGAGAGCACATCGCTGGCGCATTGGGCCGAATCTCCCACCACGCCCAGATCCACGGGTCGGTTGGCGCCCAAAGCAGGTTCCTCCAGATCCACCTGGATGACCTTGGTGCCGTTGCCGATCAGGTGGCCATGGCGCATGGTCCACATATTCAGTGCGCAACCGAATCCGACGATCAGGTCCGCATTGCTGATCAGCTCGGCGGCCAGCGGCGAAGAGAATCCTCCGGAGATTCCGAGGTTGAATTCGTCCTCGTTGAATAGCCCCTTGGCTACGGCCGAGGTGGCGACCAGTGCACCGCTATGCCGCGCGAGAGCCAGGATCTCATCGCGAGCGGACTTTCCGCCGCGGCCGGCCACGAAGACCGGGCGCTTTGCGCTTTGCAGCAGCACAGCCATGGCCTCGACCGAAGCATGCGAGGGCCTGATCGGTTCGACTGGAACCACAACCGGGATTTCGACAGGCTCCACGGCAGGCAGGGCCTGGATATTCAACGGCAGGTTGAGCACCACCGTACGGCGGTCATTGACCGCCGTCCGGTAGGCTCGCACCGTATCGGCTACAGCGCTTTCGGCGCTGTGCACCCGTTCGGAGACCGCGTACACCGAGGTTACAAACGAATCCTGGTCCATCGCGAAGTTCGAGTAGACCGCGCTCGGGGCAGCTTCCGCAGCCAAGACGATCAACGGGGTACGGGACTTCGCCGCTTCGCCGATCCCGGTTGCGGCATTGGTCAGCCCGCAGCCCTGGTGCACTGAGAGCACCGAAACCTTGCCACTGGTCCGCGAATACGCATCCGCCATCGTGGCGGCGCCGCCCTCATGCCGGGTGGCGGTATAGGCCACGCCATGGGCCATGAGGGCATTGGTCACCGCAAAGTTTCCGCTGCCGACCACACCGAAGGCGTGTCCCACTCCGAGCCCGGCCAGGGTTTTGCCGACTAATTCTGCGACGTTCATTCACGTTCCTCCATACAGGCGAAAATCAATAATACGAGCACCCATTGCGCGACTGGGCAGTCGAGTCATGAAGTCAGTTCTCAACCAGGGCAAGCACCCGTGCGGGAGCACCGGTGCCGCCGACAATCGGCAACGGTGCGACCACGATCATCGCACCGAAGGCTGACAACTTGTCCAGGTTCTTCAGCGAAGTGATCCCGTACTTATCTGCTCCGAGCAGGTAATAATGCATGGGAAACGGAGGTTCCAGCACCCCAGCATTGCCCGCATCGATTCCCACTGTCTCCACGCCGATTCCTGAGATATCCAGTTCGTCGGCAATGTACTTGGCGCATTCGGCGCTGAAGCCCGGGGTGTGCGAACCGGAGTCATCCAGGTTCAGGAATGCCTGCTTGTCATGGTCGAACTGGTCCCAACCGGTCCGGAAGAGCAACCATGAGTTCTGCGGAAAGTCCCCGTGTTCTTCCTGCCAGGCCTGGAGGTGCTCCACGTCGATGAGGAAATCCGGGTTGGCGGCTGACTCTGCACTGAAGTCCAGCACTACTGCTGGTCCGATCAGGCGCTGCGGGTCCAGCTGGGAGACGTCCTTGCCGTCTTTGCCACTGATCCAATGGATGGGCGCGTCAATGTGCGTTCCGATATGCTCACCGGTTTGGATGTTGTGGTGTTTCCAGAACGGTCCTGGCGCGTTATAGGCTGATACCTCTTCGAGGCTGAAGTCGTTCAAGTTAGCGAAAGGTTCTGGCAGCACCAAGGTAGGGGTCTCTGCCGATAGCGGCGCGGTCAGATCGTGGACTTGGACTGCTCCCGTAGCCAGCGCCGTCAAGGTGGAGCTCAAGGTGCCTTCGTTAATGTTGGTCATATAATCTCTCCTGCATGCGCCGGTCACCGAGTAATTAACCTAGAGTTAAAGTGACGATCGTCACGAACTTAACATTTCGATTCAATCTACCAGCCGGCGCGCGGAAGGCAAACAATTTCACGAATTGGGTCAAGCCGCATGGAGGCATCAGCGCACGGACAATAGCGGCCCCTTCATGTAGGCGCCACAGCCGTAAGCCACGGCCCGCAGAGGCGGGTCGACGGCATTTAGGTTCCAACACCCAGCGCAGCAAGGATTTCCTTTGGCCAAGGTGCCGACACTTCCCCACCTTGAGGAACGCAGACCGTCACGAATTTCCCCTCGGCCGCAAGTACTAGCCCGCGCCCTTGGTGCGGGTGGCCCCAGACCTTGAACCCGAAGGTCATCGAGCTCGTTCCGATACGCTCCACCCGGACTGCGGTAGTCACCTTCTGGCCGAAGAAGAGCTTGGCGCTAAAATCAATTTCTTGGCGCACTCGGGGTGCCATCGCGAAATAGGAATCGGCACCAGCATCGCGAAAGAGCTTCGCCTCGGCCGCCTCGACGAAGCGCATGATGGCAGAGTTGTGCTGGTGCCCGGCCGCGTCCGTATCCACCCATTCAATAGTCCTCTGTAGCGCCTCGCCATTCACTCCCGACGAGAGGAATACCTCGGCCAGCGTCGCCAACGATGCCTCCGCGACACTTGTTTTCTCGCGATTACTCATCGCTCCTCCTAGATAATATTTATATAGGCATTGTAACGCACGTCACTTTAACGAGATGATTCATAAGTTGGACCCGAGAACACACGCCCCATCAACAACTAGGAGCTTGAAGATGACTTCTTCTCCCAAGGTAACGGATTGGAAAATCCCCAAACGCACCACCGGCATGGTGCTGTTCGCCTGTTGGCTCGCCATTCTGGCGGAAGGCTACGATGTCGGGGTGCTCGGCGCGGTGCTTCCTGCGTTGGCCGAGTACAAGGAATGGTCACTCAGCCCGATGGAGCTAGGTGGCCTCGGCGCATACGCCCTCGTCGGCATGCTGTTCGGTGCACTATTCATCGGCACTCTCAGCGACATCATCGGCCGCAAGCGCATGTTGCTGTTATCCATGGTCGTCTTCACCATCACGCAGGCCGGAGCCGCCTTGGCACCAACTCCTGAAATCTTCGGGCTGTTCAGACTAATTGGCGGATTGGGAATGGGCGGCATCATTCCCGTGGCTGCGGCATTGACCATCGAATACTCGCCGCCGAAGAAGCGTTCGCTGAATTACGGAATCATGTATTCCGGATATTCATTGGGCATAGTCGCGGCAGCATTGGTCGCCATGGCCCTGCTCCCCATCCTCGGATGGCGTTGGGTAATCGCCGTCGGCGTGCTGCCGGTCGTGTTGCTGCCGCTTGTGGCATGGATTCTCCCGGAATCCCTTGAGTACCTCGTTGCCAAAGGCAAAATCAGCGAAGCGAAAGCCCTGGCAGCACGCCTCAATGTTGCCGACTACAAGCCGGTGGCACCGCCAGTACTGGCAGGAAAGATCCCTTGGCGTGAAGTCATGGGCTCCATGTTCTCCGGCAAGTGTCTTCGCTCCACCATATTCTTTTGGATATCACTGTTCTGCGGCATGGTCTTGGTCTACGGATTGAACACGTGGTTGCCGCAGATTATGCGCAGCGCCGGTTACGACCTAGGTTCATCGCTGACCTTTTTGCTCGTGTTCTCCTTGGCCTCAGCCGCAGGCGGACTGGCGCTGGGTTACCTGGCCGACAGGTTCGGCCAGAAGCCAGTCTTGGTGATCTTCTTCCTGCTCGGTGCCGGCGGCATCCTGCTGCTGATGTTCCCGAACACCATGTTCATCAACTTGTGCTTCGTGGCCTTCGCAGGCATCGGCTCGATCTCTACCTCGCTGGTGCTCACCGGCTACATCGCCGATTACTACCCCGCGGCTCAGCGTGGCACCGCGACCGGATGGGCGCTGTCCTTCGCACGCGTGGGCGCCATCTCCGGTCCGATCATCGGCGGTTGGATCGCAGCGACGGGGATCAGCTTTGAATTCAACTTTGTTTTCTTCGCCATCGTTGGAGCCATAGCGGCCATCGCAGTGGCCTTGATTCCGCCGAGGATCAAGGAAGACCAGCCCCCGCAACCGGTTATCGAGCGGGAGCTCGCAGCCGACTGATTCTTCGGAAATACACTTAGTAGCAAAACCAGCACGGTCTCGGAACTCGCTTTCAAGCGTGGACCGAGGCCGTGTTTGCATATGCACATGAAACCAGTGAAGGGCCGGATACTCAAGCTTGCCGGGTGACACTGACACGCAATTGAGCCTACGGTTACGCCGGCGTCCCAGGACCCCATCCGGGAGCTGCCATTGCTACCGCGCTTCGAAGACTTGCCCGGATCTCTGGTCAGGAAGCGGCATCCATTGGTGCCTCACTTCCAACACCATGATGCTGAACCCAATCCCAAGGTATTTGGGTTGGCACTTCCCAGGTTTACTTGCTGCGTCCGATCCGCGCATGCAACCTTGTCACATCGCCAATCCATTCACATGGCCGTTACCGAATGGGCTGCGTGGTCATCGCGCTACCCGATTACCGTTGGTCGGGATCGGCGAGCGCTATCTGCCTGGCGCATGCGCCGACGGGTCCCGCATAAAAGGCCAAAGCTCCAAAACCCGCGCCCGCTGACTAAGCAAAGTCAGCGGGCACAGACGTAACGAAGGCTCTGAGGATTCGTTGCTGACGATCAGCCGGTGAACGTGAATTTTGTCTGCAGCTTGCGCGCCGTGCGGTCCGGGTTGAGCATCAGGACGCAGAAGATGCCGACGATGACCAGGTAGATGCCGATCATCCCGAATGAGGAGTTCATGCCCTGGGCGAGCAGTGCGGACATTTCCGCCGTATCGGCGACCCCCTTGGCACCCGGGATATAGCCCGCGCGATCCATGAGTCCACCGACCATGGCCGGAGCGATGACACCGCCGATCGAGGCCAGCCCGGTCAGCGTGGCCATGATTGCAGCACGTTGCTTGGAGCAGACACTGAAGGCGATGGCCGTTGGTGCAAGCGGGTAGATCATCGCGGTGCCCGCGCCCAAGGTCAGCATCGCGACCGCAGCGTATCCCGAAAGGAAAGGAAGGATCGAGAAGCACACGCCGGAGATCAGGAGAGTCGCTCCGAACAGTGCACCCAGAGCCCAGCGGACGGTAACTCCGCGTTTCATCAGGTAGCGCGAGCCGAAGCCCAGAATCAGCAGGGCGATGGCACCCACAACCCACGGAAAGGTCGAAACTAGTCCGATCATTTCCGGTGACAATGCGACCACTGAGCCTAGATATTTCGGAGACCAGGTGGTGAGGAATCCTTGGGCCCAGAAACATCCGGCCCCAGCCAAGACCGCGGCAACGAACATCCATGATCCCAAGACTCTTCGAATCGGGACGATCTGCAGCAGGTCTGCCGAATCGGCGATACTGCCCGTACCGTTGGGTTCGAATTCCTCCACCGGTTCCGACTGCGTTTCGTGCTTCGTCGCTGAATGCGGCGTGGTCCGCTGCGCTGCCTCAGACTCCTCTTGGGCTAAGGCTCTGCCCGCTTTCGAATGGCTGTACGGACCATCGCGCCCCACAATGAGCCATGCCACGCTCCAGAGCAGCCCGAAGAGACCCAAGAAGCCGAAGGCCCAACGCCATCCCAAAGCTGGGTTTGCGATGATCCAGGCCAGGGCAGGAGCTGCGAGAATCGGCCCCAAGGTCGACCCAGCGGCGACGATACTGCTGGGCAGTCCGCGTTCCTTGGGTTTGAACCATCCATGAACATGCTGCAAAGAAATAGGTGTGGCCGGGCCTTCAGCACCACCTAAGAGGATACGGGTCACCAGCAAGACCGCTGCACCGCCACCAAAGAGCATCGGGAACTGCAGGACGGCCCATGCGACGCCCATGGTGAGCAGGATCCAGCGGGTGGACACCTTTCCCGCTAGAAAACCGACCGCGACGCCGACGATGGCGAAGAGGAAGAAGAATGCGCTGCCGATGAAGCCGAACTGCCCGGCGGTCAAGCCCAGCTCGCGCATGGCGGGATCAGCCACAAGGCCCAATACTGCTTTGTCGGCAAAATTGACGATCTGGAAAATAACGAGCATGCTCGTCACGATCCAAGCCCGACGGTTCATCTTGCCGTTCCTGATCGCGGCGCTCAGGGTGTGGTCTGCGAGATTCTGTGCATGGCTCATGCCAAGCTCCCTTTGGATTCAGTGGCGGCAAGTTGCAACTCTACTCCGCCAATATCAAAGACATCATTGTCTTCTGCGATGGAAACGGTCCCGGAAAAATCCCTACGCGCGGTGTTCAGCATGATCTCCAAGTCGGCGGTGCCGGGAGTGTTGGGAACGATATGGTGCAGCACCAACGATGAAACGTTGGCCTGCTGCGCGACCTTGCCCACTTCGCTGTACGGAGTGTGCGATTCGCGCAGGTGCACTTCGATGCCATCCCGGGTCGGCCCGTCAGGGAATGTCTGAAGGATCCCCGGAAGGTCGATGACTTCGTGGAGCAACAGATCCGCGCTTTGGGCCAGCTTGATGCAGTTCTCGGAGTAGGCTGTATCCCCCGAAACCACGACAGAACCGTAGCGCGAGTCGATCCGGTAGGCGAAGGCCGGGAAGCACAAGCGATGGTCAACGAGAATGGTCGAGATGGTGACCAGGTCGTCGCGGTAGATCTCGAATGGCTCCATCTGCGGGTGCCTATTTTCCACAGCGCAGGCTCCGGTGGATTCAGGGATCTGGATGTTGTGCGCTTGGATCCATTTATGTGGCTCGTCACGGCCTTCGTCTGCCATGCGAATGAGTACATCCGAGGCAAAAACCTTATCCAGCAAAGCGTCCACGATTTCTTCCGTGCTGCTCATCTCTCTATTGCCCACTCGTGCGGCGACATCTTGCTCGTGCTTCTGGTCCAGAGCGGGGACGCGGTTGGGCCGGCCTGGTCCGAAGACCTGGATGGGCCGGGTGAAAGACTCTCCCGGTACCTGCCACCCGGTGACCAGGTAGGCGCCGAGGTCGTAGATGTGATCGGAGTGGTGGTGGGTCAGCAGCACCGCGCGCAACTCGCCCCAGTCGGCGTGCGAACGGTAATTGCGGATGCTTCCCATTCCACAGTCGATGACATAGGTAGCCCCATCGACACGAATCGCCGTGCTGGTTCCTGCACGGGAGCTGGAGACGATAGGGCCGCCTCCGGTACCAAGCGTATAGACGCTCATTCCTGTTGTCTGATTGGTGTTCACATTGATGCCTTACTCGTGGTGAGCAGCAAAGGGTCCCATCGACCGCGATGCGTGGATTGCGAGGGTAGTCAAGCGTCCGGCAACGACGCCGACGTGATAGAAATCATATACACCGTATTTTGCGACCGCAAGACCTATTGCATATTCAATGTGATCTATGCCATTCTGAGATCATAAGTTCGCAACCTCACAAAGGAGTCATCATGGATCAGCAGCAAGGCCAGGAAATCATCTTGGGCGACCTACCCAAGGGCATCACCTTGGCAAGCGAATCAATGGGCAACAAGACATGGAACGTCCTTGGCCATACTTACCTATCCAAGGTCGAGAGCTCCAGCAGTTTTGCATGGCTGTCCCTGGATCCAGTGGGCACCGGCGTGCCGCCACATGTGCACCCGACCCAGGACGAACACATCTACATCATGGAGGGCACCTACACCCTTTATCTGGACGGCGAATGGTTCAAGGCGGGCCCTGGCGATACCGTGCGGATGCCGATGGGCCTTCCTCACGCGTACTTCAATAAGGATGAAACACCGGGCAAGTCGCTCTTCTGGGTCAGTCCTTCAGGTCAGCTCGCCACGCTTTTCGATGAACTCCATGATTTGACCGACCCGGAGGAAGTCGTCCGGCTCTCGGCGCTGCGCGACGTCAACTTTCTGCCACCAGGATCGGTCCCTGGCGCAAACTAGTATCGTATGAAAATTCCGGGTGGCCGGCAGGGAGATCCTGCCGGCCACCCGTCGGTGAAAGGTAAAATCCCGTGACTCAAAAACAGCAAGGCAGCCAAGTATTGAGCTACGGCGGCCATCCAGATCAGCGCATCACCTTGGTGCACCCTCAAGACCAATCCTCCCGGGGCACCGCGGTCTTGGTCCACGGGGGCTACTGGCGACAGCGGATCACCGCCGCGGTTATGCAGCCCATGCTTGAGGATCTGCTGCAGGCCGGCTGGAGCGTGGCCAATGTGGAATACCGGCGCGGACCAGAACATGCCTGGCCCATGCCTTCTAGCGACGTAGCCGCAGCGATTCGGCTGGTTCGCAGCACGCTGCGCGACCAGGGACGCGAACAGCACGTAGTACTGGTCGGGCACTCGGTCGGAGGGCAGTTGGCCCTGCTCAATGCCGATCTTGCCGATTCAGTAGTCGGCCTTGCCCCGGTCACCGATGCGGCAAAGGTCTTCGAAGAAGACCTCGGGGACTCGGCGGCCATCGAGTATTTCAGGAAGTCACCAGTTGAGATTCCCGGCATCTACCGCCAAGCGTCACCATGTGCGCAGCCGGCTCCGGTGGTGCCTGTGCTATTGGTCCACGGGCGAGATGACGACCGGGTGCCACTGGAGCATACCGAGCAGTACATCCGCTCTCTGGGCGAAATCGCCCAGTACACGACGATGATCCATCCCCGGTTGGATCACTTTGGGATCATCGCTCCGGAGCAGCATCATTGGGATGCGGTTCGGGACTGGATGGATCAGAGCTCAGCTAGCGCGCGAGCAGAGTAGCTCAGTCGCATACGACTCCGCCAGCGGGGACAACAGCTCATGCAACGCAAGGAAGGTCTTCTTAGCCTGCGGCGCTTTCCACCCTTCGGGAAGGTATTCGAAGGGAAGATTCGGATCACGATAGGGGAAGTGCCGCCACCGTGTCAGCATGGGCACGTAGAAGGCAAACGCCTCACGCTCTAGATCGCTGCGCTCCTCGGAAGATTCTGCTGTCGCGGCAAGTCTCTCGCGCCATGCGCCCAGTCGTCCGACGTAGAGCTGAAGGAAGTCGGTGTACTGCTGGTCCAAGGCCTGCAGGTCCCACCACTGCGCCACACGGTCCCGGATATCTGCCGCGGGAATGTAGTCTGCGCGGAAGTACTCAATGTATTCGGATAGCCCGCGTGCGTCCAGCCGCGCCTTGGCCTGTTCGAATGCCATTTGCGGCCCGACGGCCACGCCTCCGGCGACCATCCCGAAGCCCATGCTCCCCAACTCAGTACGAAGTTCGTACCGGCGGTGCCGCTCGCTTTCGGGCACCGAGAAAATAGCCAAAATCAGCGACTCCTCCGAAGTGGAGCGCGACGGGGCAAAGATCCGCTGGTCGTCCTTGCGGAAGCCATCCACGATTTCGGCGGACAGCTGATAGACGGACTCATTTCCAGAGCGCTCGTTGATGAGCACTCCGCGGCTTTTCAATCGAGAAATGGTCGAACGGGAGGCTTGGGATTTAATCCCCAGCGCACCGAGCATCTCAACGATGACGGAGACGGGGAATGAGCTGGCAGCTGATTGCCCATATAAGCCATAAAGCGTCACCAGCAGATTCTGGTGTTGCAATTTCATTCCCCCGACATCCACTGGAACGACGTCCTCCATTTTGCTGATTAGAATTTATGGTACTCAATCTCATCCTATGCGGACAGCCGCTATTTCCAGCGCAAGACGGTGACGTGGCCGCATGCCACGGGGCATTTCAGCGTAAGCCTCTTGGAATGCACCACGGCCACCGCGCGCGACATATCACCTAGCGAAAGCAGAGAAACGGGTACCGCCCGGTCGCTTCTTTTGATTTCGCGTTCGCTTCTTTTGATTTCGCGTTCGCTTTGACATCGTAAGCCAGCGACAGCTTCCCGCTGTTTTCGTGTTGGCGCTCTCGACCGATCCCTCTGCCCGACAAAGTAGGCGATTAATTCCCTCCAATTCGATATCCACTCAATTTCGCGGTGGTCTGTGCAGGAACATTTTTGGTCGATGCGCTTGTAACTCCGAGTATTCATTGGTCGAGTTTTCCACAACAC